>DASCOS010000035.1 GCA_036012125.1 Vicinamibacterales bacterium
GTCACGCACCGTCTTACTTTTGCAGTTTACTTAGGAAAAATGGTGAGCCGCCCCGGAATTGAACCGGGAACCTTCAGATTAAGAGTCTGCTGCTCTGCCAATTGAGCTAGCGGCCCACCGCACAGGAAAACGTTGGTCAATCTACTACGACTACGTTGGCTAGGTCCATAACGCTTCGCAAGAAACAGTTCATTGACAGCAACAAAGTGGCGCGCCCGGCAGGATTCGAACCTGCGGCCTTTCGCTCCGGAGGCGAACGCTCTATCCAGCTGAGCTACGGGCGCGAGATCGACATGTATGTTCGATAGAAACAAGGTGGCGCGCCCGGAGGGATTTGAACCCCCGACCTACGGGTTCGAAGCCCGGCGCTCTATCCAGCTGAGCTACAGGCGCGCAAGACGAAATCATAACGGCGGTCTCTAAAACGGCGCAAGTGCGACACGAGGTCGCAGACAGGTCACTATTGTTCAGCGCTTAGTTCCTCGAACGCCACATTCAACACGCGAGCCACACTCGGTGGCGTGCTCCTATGCTCGCTCATGCCTGGAACCTGTTCGATCGACACGATCTGTTCTTGTGAGCGCCCCGCTGCAATTCCGCGTTCCACATGTTCGAGGACGGATTCAAAGTAACGTTGCTGGACCACCAAATCGTCAGCGTTGCCGGTTACCGGAAACCCTTCACCAGCATGGCCGAAGATGTAGAGTGTATCGCGCTCATGGTCGTCGATGACTTGCGGCAGCAATTCAATCCACCCACGAATGGTGGCTCCGCTAGGACGGTCTACAAATGGATCCCGTCGATTGAACAGGAGATCACCGAGGTGTGCAATATTGGCACGCTCGAAAGTCACGACGACATCACCACTGGTGTGGGCCGAGCCGTAGTATTTCGCTGAGACCACCTCATCACCCGTATCCATCTGCCAGTGTTCATCGAACGTGGTATCCGGATATGCCTGGTCAGATTCAGTGCCTCGTTGAGCAGCTTGCCGGCGTTGAAGGCCGGGCACGTTCGCATGCGCAACAATTTCTCGGGTTGCGGCACGTAGCACTTTGTTCCCGCCAGTGTGGTCACCGTGATGATGCGTATTCACCAGGGTGTCAATCATCCGAGAGCTACGCATCTTGAGACCGTTCAAACAGGCGTCAGCCGTATCGGGATACTGGCTATCGACGACAACGAGTGCGTTGTCAGAGATCAGCCATCCAATCGTGCCGCCACGCATATGGAACGCGCCCACATTTCGGCGGAGTTCTTCGAAGCGTGGGGTTGCGTCCTGTGCTAGTAGGGGGAGGTGTCCAACAGCACTCCCGACAAGCGCCAACGATGACGTTCTCACGAAATCACGACGGTCCCAAATCATGGTGAGCCTCCTTCACTGCTCGTTCATTGGCGCTGTTCCGCCAGTTCACGATAAATACCTTCGATGTTCAGTGCAAAATGTTCGTTGTAGTTTCTCCAAGTGGCGTACTGCGGTAGTTCGAGCGAAGCCTGGATGGCTTGTAGTGACTGGCCGTCGTCCATTCGGTCGGTCACCTCACGTGTGAGTGTTTCGAAATACTCGAGATGCTCGCGCACATCGTCGTGAGTTCCGATCTCGCCGTGGCCAGGCACGAACTGATCGACATCGTATTCAGTTAGGGTCTCGAGTGCCGCAGTCCAGCCAGCGAGGTCACCAGATGCAAGGTCGCGCCACGGAAGCGACCGGACGGATAGGGTATCGACGATGAATACTAGACGGCGCGACGGGATGTGCAGAATGATGTTGCTGTCGGTTTCCGAGTGTCCTGGGAACGACAGGTCGACATCGATGTCGCCGATAGTCAGGGACATCTCGTCGACGAAGGTCTCATCTGGCGGCCTAACCGCTGTCATTCCCTCATCTTCGAGATGAGTTAAGACGTTCTCATGACTAATGGTGACGACGTCGTCGCCGAACACGGCGCCTCCAGACGCGTGGTCATTGTGATAGTGGCTGTACACGAGATACCGGATCGGTGCGTCAGTAATTTTTCGTATTTCCTCGAGGTATCGCTCTGCCGCTTCAGTTGATTGTGGGTCGGTGACGAGCACCCCATCGGTGGTCGCAATGAATAGTGAGCGATGGTTGTTGTAGCTAAAGCGATATACGTTGTCGGCGATCTCGTCGACTCCGACAGTTGGCCCCATCACCGCTGCTTCTTCTACTTGACCAGAATCACTGGACGACGCCTGGTCAGACGACGGAGTGCAGGCACTTAGAAAGACGAGAACAGTCAGGAATGTGCGAGGTGTCATGCGGGTCTCCCCTGTGAGCTGATATAAGGTTTAGTGGTTAGCTTCGGAACTCAAATGTGTGCCATCACGGTCATGTGAACTAATACCGGTTGCTCAAGACGAATTATACTGTCCTTCCCCAAAGCCAAGCTGCTCCGCGTACGCCACTCGAATCACCGTGAACGGGTCGTACGAGTTGGGTGTCAACACGGTCCGAAAAGACATACGCCGTCCAGAGTGCCGGGACCCGTGCATAGAGTGATTCTAGGTTCGACAGGCCCCCACCCAAAACGACAATTTCGGGATCGATCAGGTTGATAACCGTCGCTAAACCACGGGCAAGTCGGTCCTCGTATCGTTCGAGCGCCGCCGTAGCCGCCGGTTCGTCTTCACGCGCAGCTTTTGCGATGTCTGGTGCCGACCGCCACGTTCCGGTATCAGCCTCGTAGTCCCGGCTGAGCCCAGGACCAGACAAGAAGGTTTCGAGGCAACCACGTTGTCCACAGTAACAGGGCGGTCCGGGGACCTCCTCTGGTGTGGGCCAAGGCAGAGGGTTGTGACCCCATTCACCGCCGATCGCGTTCACACCGTCGAGCGGTCGTCCGTCGACGATCACCCCACCACCCGTGCCTGTGCCCAAAATGACACCGAAGACCACGCGGGCACCCTTGCCACCACCATCGAGTGCCTCGGACAGCGCAAAACAGTTGGCATCGTTATCGAGGCGCAATGGACGGTTTAAGCGCGACGTTAAGTCTTCCAGCAAAGCACGGCCGTTGACCCAGGTGGAGTTAGAATTCTTGATTCGACCGGTCGCAGGAGACACTGCACCCGGCGTCCCTATGCCCACGGTACCCCGACTTCCGACCTCATGCTCAATGGAGTTTATGAGATCAATAATCGCCTGAACGGTAGCGTCATAGTCGTCGCGTGGCGTAGGCACGCGCTGCCGTGACAGGGTTCTTCCATCGGAAGCAAGAGCGATTCCCTCGATCTTCGTGCCGCCTAAGTCGATACCAATTCGCACTTCACTCATGACTGAACCGAATGAAATGTTCGGTGGGGTGGGGGAGGACACCTAAACAAATGAGAGATACGCCAGGCACGTCACCGTGTGCGCGTTGCTTGAAGTTGCGCTGCGAATACCAAGGGATCAGTCGTCGGGAGATCGCAGATCCGGTTTTCACAGACGTAGGCAGTTGTCCGGCCGTCTCGTGCAAACTTTCCCTCAATAAGCGGTATAAGTGACGCATGGCGATCGAATTGGTCATTTTCAACCACAACGCTCAGAATTCGATTAGGCAGAAAAGTTGTGCGGAATTTGGCTAGGAACGGTTCCGCAGCGGACGGTGTATCGGCTGAGACGATGATGATCTCCTTCGGCATATCAACGCGAAAGTCGATCGCTAACAGCATCTCCGACAGTGCGGCAGGGCTTTGTTGTAGCGGCGTACTGAAGGCCCGCAGGGTCTTCTCAGCTCGTTGCCGGTAGGTATCGTCAGTCGTGAATTCGTGCAAACGCAGCAGATTCAACAGCTGTACAGAATTTCCAGACGGCTCGGCTCCATCGTAACCTGGCTTTTCTCGCGTCAACATCGATTCGTGGTCATTGCCTGAACGAAAGAAACCGCCTTCGGGATCCTCGAACGTAGCAGCGAGGACTTCATCGAAACCTAGAGCCTCCTCCATCCAGCGTGGCTCACTCGTTGCTTCATAGAGGTCGAGGAGTGCAGCGATGAGGAAAGCATAGTCATCCAGATAAGCAGGAACCCGGGCGCGTCCACCGGCGTAGCTGCGGAACAGGCGACTGTCATTCTTTAAGTGCGTGAGAAGAAAGTCGGCAGCCCGTGTGGCCTGGTCAGCGTAATCCGAATCAGCGAGGATGAGAGCAGCCCGTGCAAACGCCGAGATCGTGAGAGCGTTCCACGACGTCAGAATCTTTTCATCCCGTAGCGGTACAGGCCGTGTAGCCCGCGCGTGGTACAGAGTCTCACGCGCTTCCTCAAGTAGTTCCTGCGCTGTGTTCAATTCAATATTTAACTCGGAGGCGACTTCGGCAAGGGCTCTGGGCGTATGGAGGATATTCCGGCCTGCAAAGTTCCCTTCTGCAGTGATGCCGTAATAGCTCGAAACTAACGCGAACGCTTGCTCGTCAAGTGCCGCCTCTAGCTCACCTCGGGTCCAGGTGAAATACCAGCCCTCTTGGCGCGTGCCACTCGGACCGACGCTGTCAGCATCGGTGGCTGAGTAGAATCCGCCCTCGGGTGATGTCATGTCCCGGATGAGGTAGCGAAGAATGTCACGCGAGGTCCCTGCGAAATCATCACGCCCAGTTGCTTGGTAGGCTTCCAAATATGCAGTGACTAGGAGCGCATTGTCATAGAGCATCTTCTCGAAGTGCGGCACCAGCCACCGTGCGTCGGTGGAGTAGCGGTGAAACCCACCGCCTATTTGATCGTAGATGCCACCGCTGGCCATTTGCTCAAGTGTCTGCGTCGCCATGTCGAGCGCTCGTACGTCACCGGTACGTCGATGCTGGCGGAGCATCAACCGAATCGACATTCCACTCGGAAATTTTTGCGTTCCCTGAAGACCTCCGAATTGGTCGTCAAACTGTTCATCGTAGTAGGCAGCGACCGTATCGAGAGTATTTGCGTTGTTCAGTTCTTCGTCGCCAGGGACTGGTGCCAACCGGAGAACAAGCTGGCGTGTGATTTCAGCCGACGCAGCCGCCACTTGGTCAGGTTGTCCGTCGTAGGCCACTTTCAGGCGCTCCAGCATTGTGAAAAATCCGATGCGGGCACCACGGTCGCCATCCCGCGCAGGCACGTAAGTTGTTCCGCTATAAGCTTCTCGTGCTGGGGTGAGCCACACGGTCATCGGCCAGCCACCTTGGCCAGTTAACATCTGCACGACATTCATGTAGATGGCGTCAATGTCTGGTCGCTCTTCGCGGTCGACCTTGATCGCAACATAGTTCTCGTTGAGGTATGTAGCGATTTCCTTGTCTTCGAAGGACTCCTCCTCCATAACATGGCACCAGTGGCACGTTGAGTATCCGACCGACAACAATACGGGCCGATTCAGACGTCGGGCTGCTTCAAAGGCCTCATCGCCCCAGGGATACCAATTCACCGGGTTATGCGCGTGCTGCTGTAGGTAGGGGCTCGCTTCAAGGTAGAGCCGGTTGGTGTATTGTGGCGACCCGTCGGAATTGAGATGGCGGGTGCGTGGCCGATAGTCTGACTGACGTTCTGCCCAAGCTGCTTCAAGGGCTTCGGTGAGTGTGCTGTTGAAGGGACTGGCACCTGGTAGTTGAGCGACGATACCCTGCCCAGGTTGTGCTTGGGCCGTGCTACCGAACCACCCAACAACGGCGATCTTGCACAGGACGACTAGCATTTTCCCTACCGCTAGCCGCGGCCTAAACTGTTGGGGCACTGTGTGTCTGGCGATTGACTTGGACATAAGGAGCCTGACGGTTCCCGAGGCTCAAGCAATGTTACTTCGTAGACGCGTCCGGGAAGTACCGATTATAGCCGATCATTTGGAGGTTCGGCCGCCTCTGGTTGCCGAGAATGCTATGCTGGAAAGATGTGCAGATGCGAATAGCAAGGGCATACGGATATGACCAGGGGGAACTGCTTAGACTCGCGCTGGAGCGTTAACCGAGAGGAACCGTTGTGACCGAGAGCACTACCGACCTGGCTGTCGTTGGGGCTGGCCCTGGTGGCTGCGCCGCCGCGTTTCTCGCGGCCGATCTAGGCATCGGCGTTACCTTGATCGATGAGGCACCCAATCCCGGGGGCACCTGCCTGTATCGAGGATGCATACCGTCAAAGTCATTGCTCCATGTGGCCAATGTCATTGACGAGGCGGAACGCGCCGAAGTCTTAGGGGTAAAGTTTGGAGCCCCGGCACTGGACCTTCGGGTCCTTCGAGAATGGAAGAGTCGTGTCATTGAACAACTGGGTAATGGATTGGGACAACTCTCGAGTCAACGCCAGGTTAAGTACATCCAAGGCCGTGCATCGATACTCGACCCGCACAGGCTGTCGATTCGCGGTCCTAACGGTGACCAGGCGATCCGATTTGAACACGTCATTCTTGCCACAGGCTCGAGTCCAGTAATTCCCACCGAGTTCTTATTCGACAGCGATCGCGTGATGGATTCGACTGGTGCGCTTGAGCTCAGTGACGTGCCTCCACGGTTGCTTATAGTCGGTGGTGGCTATATTGGTCTCGAACTAGCCACCGTTTATGCTGCGTTCGGATCGCGGATCACAATTGTGGAGATGACCGATGACCTGCTACCCGGGGCCGACCGTGATTTGGTGATACCGGTAAAGAAAAGGATGGCTGGTCTTGCCGAGGCGATTTGGCTTGGAACCACGGTGGCCCGGATGGAAAGTGCAGATGAAGGGGTGAAAGTTACGTTGGAAGGGGAAGCGGCAGGCAACTCTGATCAGGTTTTCGACCGTGTGTTGGTTTCGGTGGGCCGACGGCCAAATTCGAAGATCGAAGGATTGGATAAGACGCAGGTCCAGTTGGATACACGCGGCTTCGTTCAGGTCGATGGCCAGCGTCGAACGGCCGAACCGTCAATCTTTGCGATCGGCGATCTGGTTGGCGAACCGATGCTCGCTCACAAAGCATCGCACGAAGGCCGTTTGGCCGTCGAGGTGATCCGTGGCAGTGAGAGTCTCTTCGAACCACTCGCGATTCCAGCCGTGGTTTTCACGGACCCGGAGATCGCTTGGTGCGGTCTTACCGAGACTCAGGCCAAAACGGAGTCTCGAGCGGTGAAGGTCGCAAAATTTCCTTGGGGTGCTTCGGGACGGGCCGTAACCCTCGATCGCATCGACGGCATGACTAAACTCATCGTCGAGTGCGAGTCAGAGAAGGTTATTGGAGTTGGCATGGTAGGTGCCGGTGCCGGTGAACTCATTGCCGAAGGGGTACTGGCGATCCAGATGGGGGCAACTGCATCAGATATGAAGACCACAATTCACCCGCATCCGACGCTGTCAGAGACGGTCATGGAATCGGCAGAGGTCTTCTTCGCCCAGTCAACGCATTACCGAGGAAAAGCGCGTTAGGACTTGAGAATAGATTGTGGGCTATGGGCTGTGTGCTCTCTCGGTGACTCTGGCACGGTTCAACCTCCCGGTGTTGGGCTAGTAGGGTACGAAAGGACGCGACTGCCATGAGCTTCTGTGAACATTGTCAGGGCCAACGATTTGATCGTTCTCGGGTGCTTCGGGCGCTTCGGGCGACTCACAAACGGCTCCGTGTGAGGCCGGATGGTGAGCGCGACGCCCAGATCATCGTTGCTGCGATTGAGGCTGTTCGTACGTTGGAAATCCCGCATATTGAGTATGTTGAGGACGAAGTCATCCACTGAATGAGAGTTGTTTTCCCAAGCCTTCCTGCTGACAGCGTGTCTCTTGCGACTCAGAAATTCTTGAGACTCACCGCAAGGCGAAAAGATCAAAGACCGGTAAGAAAATATGGTGGGGTGAGTGAGGGGATTCGAACCCCCAACATCCGGTGCCACAGACCGGCGCTCTACCCTTGAGCTACACTCACCATGGATGGCCGGGCCAAGTTCACTGACGGGAACGAGTCAGTTTAGCACAGCCCCCCCGACCTTTCTGATAACCTAGCCCGCCTGGCGCACGTCGCCGATAACCGGTCTGACGTGTTTCCGTGTCTAAAGTGATCAAAACAATTGAGGTGAGGTAATGCTAGGTTCTCGTGGGTATTTAGTAACGGTATTTGCACTGGGGATTACAGTGGTCTTTATTACAGGGGCCGGATTCGGGGCTCGTCTTGGCGCCCAGGCAGGTCATAGTGGACTCTACGGTGGCGCACGGCCGCTCGCACCGTATTCGCCTGGTGTAGATTCTGGGGAGACGGTCTACCTCTCGGGTCAGGTGGGGATTAACCCCGACACAGGGAGCCTGCACGAAGGTTTACAGGCTCAAGCTCGCCAGGCCCTATCGAATCTTGAAAGTCTCCTTACTGAAGCTGGTCTGACAAAGGCCAACGTAGTGCGTGCCACCGTCTATCTTGACGATATCAACAACTATCCGGCGCTAAACGAGGTCTACGGACAATTTTTCGAAGATGTGGATGTTAAACCGAGCCGCTCAACTGTCGGCGTTGCGGCACTGCCAATCGGTGCGGCTGTCGAGATCGATTTCATCGCTGTGAAATAGAAATCTCGGCTTTGTAGCATCGGTCTTGGCGCCACTGAACTGTTACTGGCTCTGCCACGCTTTGAGTTGTTGAGTCCAGGGTCCGACAAAATGACGAAAGAAGGGACTCTTGGGCGGAATTGCTGTCAGAGCCTCATTCATCATTTCGGCCGCGTCGTCAAACCGGCGGACACCTGCGTATGCATAGGCCAGCGTCTGCATCACTTCGACGTTATCGGGGTCTTCGGCAAGGGCCTGCTCAAGTGGCTGGACCGCGTTCTCTGCCTGACCAGCTGCGATCGCTAATTGAATCGTGTACAGCGTGCCAAAGAAGTTGTATTCAGGAATCGTCTGGAGCACCTCGTAGTCGCCAACAGCCTTTTCTAGGTCTCCAAGTTCGAGGTAACAGCGGAGTCTCCACACATGGGGTTCAGAATAAATACCAGCCGATGCTGGTTGGACCGTGTCCCACACCTGTAGTGCTTGCTCGAAATAAGGCACGGCCTCGCGACATCGTCCCAGGTGCATCAGGGCCACTCCCAGGTTGTTATACGCTTGAAACAGCGTCGGGTCGGCTTCAATCGCTTGAGAAAAGTAGTTCACGTGCTTGACTGGGTCCCAAGTGTGCTGGCCCTTTTCAAAGTAATGATTCGTGTGCATTCCCAAGGGCCCCACATTGGCAATGACCTCCCCACGAGCGTTACGGGGGTTTTGCGGTGTTGGCACGTAGCGACCGGTGTCAAGGTCAATCTCGTCAATCCGCGTGAGATAGAGGAGAACAAGCTCCTCTCGCATCTCGTACTTAAGGAGTTGCTGATAGACACGCCGCGCCTCGGGCATCCATTCATTTCTTAGATAAACCGAGGCGAGGTGTTCGAGGGCTAGTCTTCCAATAGGTCCATCGCGGTCGAGTTCGATCGCAGTTTGCAGCGCGACAATCGCGCGGTCAGCGGAAATAGGATACGGACGGTCCTCGCCCCAATACGCCACACCGAGCAAATAGAAGGCTTCGGGAACATCCTCTGATGCCGCAGTTACGGCTTCAAGATTGGTAATGGCTGCTCGGTATTGCCGATTCTCAAGAGCGGCTCGGCCAAGGGTGAGCACCGATTGACCGTCGGCTGCCAGAAGTGTGAAGGATATGGCTAAAGCGCACAATATTGGCACGTAGCCACATGCCGAATTTCGGAGAAAAGTCAACGACCGATTTGTGCCCACCAACGTTCTCTAATCTTCACCGGTCTATAGTTTCGAGCCCAACATTCACATTCGGTTCCGTCGCTAGGGAATCGAGATCATACTGCGTACGGAAGAGCGCCTTGAGGTCCTCAATGATGAAATAGCCGGCGGGCACCAGTATGAGCGTGATGAAGGTGGAAAAGATCACGCCGAAGGCAAGCGAGATAGCCATAGGAATTAGAAACTGGGCTTGCAGGCTGGTCTCCAGCATAAGTGGTAGCAATCCGAAGAATGTCGTCAGTGAAGTCAGCAGTATCGGCCGGAAGCGGGCGACTCCTGCCTCACGTACGGCACGAGTCAGGCTGCCGGCTTGGCGACGGAACCTGTTGATAAAGTCCACCATGACAAGGCTGTCATTGACGACGACGCCAGCGAGCGCGACCAGGCCAAACATCGACAACAAGCTAATGTCCTTGCCCATGATGAGGTGGCCCCACGTTGCGCCCACAAGTCCGAAGGGAATTGCGGTCATGATGATGAGTGGCTGCGAGTACGATTTGAGAGGCACAGCCAAGAGTAGATAGATGAACAGCACGGCCACCATAAAGCCTTGTGTCAAGCCGCTTGTTGAATCTCGCAATTCAGTCTGTTGTCCTGCGAAGGAGTAACGGATGTCCGGGAATGGCAGAAGGAGTTCAGGCAGGACGCGGGTATCTAGGTCGGCAACGATGTCACCGGCTGTGGTGGTTGTTTCGTCCACCGCTGCGGTGACGTTGAGAGCCCGTTGTCGGTTAACCCTCCTAATGGATGCGAAGCCACGGCCTGGTTCGACTCGAGCGACCTGCGAAAACGGGACCTGCTGGCCATCGGGAGTCCGGATCCGCATATTTTCGAGATCGCCAACTGACCGACGTTCAGCTTCGGGGTAGCGCACCATCACCCGAACGTCATCGCGACCACGCTGTATGCGTTGTGCCTCCTCACCGTAGAACGCCTGCCTGACCTGGCGGGCGAGGTCCTGGAGAGATAGTCCGATTACCTCCGCAGTCGGTTCAATATTTAACTTAATCTCCTGTTTGCCCTGCCGAAACGAGTCGGCGATATCGTAGACGCCAGCGTATGCTGATAACTGCGTTTTTACCACGTCGCTGGCGGCTCGCAACTCGTCGATGTCCGAGCCAGTGAGTTGCACATTGATTGGGTCACCGCCTACCATAAACAGTTCAGCGTCAAAATCCACCTCAACGGCATCGGGAATGATTCCCACCAGTTCACGCCAACGATTCAGGGCCTCCGCACTTCCGATACCGCGCTCGTCAGCTGCTGTCAACTCAATGAAGATGCCGCCAAGATGAGAGGCGCCACGTGTCTGGCTGCCAGACCCCATCGGGCTGGCCATCATATTCGGCGAACTGCTGCCAACTAGACCGTAGACATACCGAAAGAGTTCTCGTCCGTTTTCTTCCCTGAATTCCGTCCGGAGTATCTCGGCCGTCTCTTCCAAGTGGCGCACGGCGCTCTCGGTCACCTCAACCGGTGTTCCTTGGGGCATGATGACCGATGCCGACAAGTAGTCGGCATCAACGGGCGGCATGAAGACGACGCGGACCCAGCCGGCTCCCACAAGACCGCCAGTGAGCAGCAAGACAGCAATGGCGATGGCCACCGTCAAATAGCGCATTTGAATGCCGTGTTCGAGTAACGGACGATAAATCCGATCGACAAACCGTTTAAGTGCGCTATCAATCCGGTTCCGCATCCGTTGAGCCCAAGTGTTTCGTGGCGGGCGGGGTGTTCCATGCGCCAAGTGAGCGGGCAATATCAGCTGTGATTCGATTAGGGAAAATAACAGGCACGGAATGACCACCAGCGGTATGGTGACCATCATCTTTCCCATAATGCCTGGCACCACCAGCAACGGTGCGAACGCAGCGATTGAGGTAAGGACTGCAAAGATCACCGGCACGGCAACTTCGTTGGTGCCTTCGATCGCGCCGCGCATTCGGTCTCCGTGGCGGTGTTGATGTGCGTAGACGTTCTCGCCGACGATGATGGCGTCGTCAACCAGGATTCCCAGTACGACAATGAAAGCAAAGAGCGACATCATGTTCAGCGATACGTCGAGGCCAGGAAGGAGCCAGAGGGCACCAAGGAACGAAATTGGGATGCCGAGACTGACCCAGAACGCCAAACTGAATCTCAGAAACAGTGTTAGGACAATGAAGACGAGGGCGAATCCGGTGAGGCCATTTTTAACGAGTAAGTTCAGCCGATCCTTTAGGATGAGCGCCTGGTCCCCAAACGGGGTTAAAGAGACCCCCTCAGGCATCCGAGGTTGACTGGTTTCCACATAGGTACGGACGGTATCAGACACGTCGATTGCACCCTGCTCGCCAGTGCGGTAGACCTGGATAATGAGGGCTGGCTCGCCCTCAAAATGTGAGAACTGGACGGTGTCTTCAAATCCGTCAAGCACGGTCGCGATATCGCCCAACGTTAGATGGCTACCGTCAGTTCGAGTAAGGAGCACCAGGTTTTCAAATTCGTGCCCGCGATAGGCCTGGCCCTTGGTTCGCAGCAAGAACTCGCCGCCATCCGTTTTCACAGAACCGCCGGGCAGGTCGAGTGATGACCGGCGCACTGCCTGTGTGACCTCATCGAATGTTAAATCATGGCGGCGCAGTAATATTTCGGAGACTTCAATTGAAATTTCGTAGGGGCGGGCGTTGGCTACGTCGACCTGCGTAATGCCGGGAAGAGCCGTGATGTCGTCCCGAACCCGCTCGGCCAACGCTTTTAGACTGGCTTCATCGATATGACCATGAACAGCGACATTGATCACTTGATTACGATTGGTAATCTCTTGGATGATCGGCTTCTCAGTTTCTTCAGGGAAGGTGTCAATCGCATCGACGCGAGCTTTCACATCATCTAACACCTTGCGAACGTCGGCACCAGCCTCAAGCTCAATGGTGATCTGCCCTGAGCCTTCACTAGCGGTCGATGTGACCTCTTTGATACCGTCAAGCCCCTGAATCGCTTCTTCAACGCGAATGCACACACCTTCCTCGACTTCCTCTGGTGCCGCACCGCGATATGGCACCTGCACCGTAATCATGTCGAGGGAAAACTCCGGCATGACCTCGCGCTTAACCGTAAGGGCGGTAAGTAATCCGCCAGCCACGATCAAAACCATCAACAGATTGGCAGCGACGGGGTTACGTGCGAACCAACTGATAGCTCCCTTCACGATGGGTTTTCCTCATTATTGATGTTCACGTTCACTGGGGGATTCTTGCTCCGAAGACTACTCGTTGTCACTTCCATGCCGTCCGATACAACTTCAAGCGGCGAAATGTTTACGCGATCCCCCGCTTCCAGACCACCGAGAATGAACAACTCGTTGGTCGTGGCCCGTAACACATCAACGTCTCGAAACCTGAGCCTGCTGTTGGCATCCACGATGAGCACTTGACCTGGACCGCGAAGTGCGGCACGCGGCACAACCGCCACGTTTTCAACTATCCGTCCCACGATTTCTGCCTCAACAAACATGCCCGCAGCTAAGGGCGGGCGGGCCGGGTCAGAGCCGCGACCATAGGGGTCCGTAACTTCAGCGACGACGCGAACCATCCGCGTTCTTGGGTCAATTTCGCCTTCGGTGCGAACGATGTGGCCTTGCCATTCGTGGATTCGACCCGCAAAGCTCGTGCGCAAGGTCACCACGGGGCCACGGACACGACCTGACTCCCCTCGGTAATTTAGAGGGAGATCCAGATAGGCGAGCTCGTCGTCGGGAAGTGGAAGGCGGACTTCGGCTGCGTCAACTGCGTAGATCCTAGCCACCGGTGCACCCAGAGTCACGAATTGACCGACGTCGACATTTTTCTCACGGACTCGGCCTGCGTAGGGTGCGCGCACCTCCGTCCTTTCTAGGTTCCGTAGGGCGGTTTCAAGGTTGGCCTCAGCAGCGGCCAATTCCGCTCGTGCGCTAGCGATCTGTGGCTCACGAAGTGTGAGGGACCTTGCCTGGCCACTACCGATTCGATCCCAACCCCACTGAGCGACCTCAGCTTCGGCTTCCTCTTGGAGGATGTGAAGTCGAGCGCTTTCAATTTCTGCTTCACGCTGGACGAGGGTTTGCTCGTAATCATGCGGGTCGGTTTTGAAAAGTACGTCACCCGCTTCGAAGAAGCCACCGGCAACAAATGACGGGGACACTTCAACGATACGCCCTGAGACCTCGGGGACAAGTTGGCTCTCAGTACGTGGCTCGACCGTGCCTTGGCTCCTGACTGTGAGGGTGACTGTCGTCAAACCTACTTCAACGACCCGCACTAGCGGAGCAACTACCGTAGGTGACTGTGTCGGTGCTATTGGTCTGAAAGATACCATCGTGCTTGCCCCGAGGGCAGCGGCAACGATGACTCCAACGGGCAGCAAAAATTGAAAGATCCGCTTAACTCCACGATTCATGACGGTTCGCTCTTTCCGCTTCTGGGTGCTCCTTAGGCCGGTCGACGTGGATAATAATGCTCGATACCGGCGGTCTCAAGAGGGACCAGCGTTTTGATGGGGCAGGTGCTACTGGTCGTTCACTTCTACGGTTTAAGACGGCGTATCGGCTCAAAAAGTCGGCCAAAAGCAACCGAATGGCCTCATCCCGTGTCGCAGTATGTTAACCTCAACCGCTAATGATAGCAGGAATCGTAACAGCCAGTACGGAACTGAGAGTCTACAGCCATGGCCGATCGAAAAGATTGTTGTTTTCCCGAAGCTGTTGTCGCCCCTTCGAGGCGGGAGTTCATCAAGGGTGTGATTGCCTCAGGAGTGGCAGTGTCGAGTGTTGCCTATGTTTCAACCGCCTGGGCACAAATGGCGCCGGGTCAGGCGGGGGGGCTAGAGCGCCTTCTATCGCTTCGTGTGAACGGTCAGACCCGCCGGGTGGATGTGCTGCCGAATGAAACGCTTGCGATGACTCTTCGCTACAAGCTTGGTCTGGCCGGGACCAAGCTCGGTTGTGACCGTGCTGAGTGCGGTACATGCACTGTTCTGATTGATGACATAGCGCACTACTCGTGCTCGACACTGACGCACCGCGTGCGTGATCGCCAGATCACGACCGTTGAAGGGCTGGAGAGTTCGTCAGGTGAGTTACATCCGGTGCAGCAAGCGTTTATCGATGAGCTTGGTCCGCAGTGTGGCTTCTGTACTCCGGGACAGGTGATGGCGGGTGTGGCGCTGCTGAGGGACAATCCGAACCCCACTCGTGAAGAAGCACGTGAGGCAATGGCGGGCAACCTTTGTCGGTGCGGTGCCTACGATCATTATTTAAACGGCGTCATGCGTGCGGCGAAGGGGGCCTGAGATGGCGAATGTGCTAATTGGTAAAGACTTCACACCGCCAGACGTCCGTGGGAAGGTGACCGGGAGTGCGAAATACGCGGAGGACTTCCGTGCCGAAGGGATGCTCTTCTGTCGGCTGCTTACTAGCCCGATGCCTCATGGGCGCGTGCGGAACATTGACGCCTCTGCCGCGCTCGCGATGGAAGGCGTGATTGCGATATTGACGGCCGATGAAGTGCCGCAGATACCAGAGCCTGGTAATCCGATTCTGACGAACGAGCCGCTTTATGTTGGCGAACCGATCCTGGCGGTAGCGGCAGTTAACGAAACGCTCGCCGAAGAAGCAATTGCGAAGATCAAGGTTGACCTTGAGCCGTTGCCGTTTACCGTTGACCCGCTTGAAAGTCTTCGTCCTGGTGGTCCCAATGCTCGTAGTGGTGCCAACACTGTCGTATCGGGTGAGGGACTGAAAGAAATTAAGTGGACTACTGAAGACTTTGACGCGCCCGCCGATGGTGAACTGCCGATGGGCGAGCCGACTGCGACGTGGTCGTACGGCGACATCGAGGAAGGTTTTTCGAGCGCTGCGGTCGTACTCGATGAAACGTTTGTGACGGCGGGTACATCGCATCACTCAATGGAACCCCGCACGACCATGGCCTACTGGCAGAATGAGAAATGCTTCATTTATGGATCTACTCAGAGCCAGAGTTTCGTCTTGCCGGGTCTGGCCCGATACCTCGGGCTTGAACTGGACAACATCGTATACGTGGGTGAGAACTGTGGTGGGGGGTTTGGGTCGAAGGGTGCTGCCTACCCAACTCAGGTCATACCCGCCCTAATGGCGAAGAAAACGGGACGGCCAGTGATGATGCGGATCAACCGCGCCGAGGAGTATGCCATCGGCTCGGCCAGACCTGGTTTTCAGGGGCGCCTCAAATTGGGGTTCAGGGAAGATGGTCGTCTTTTGGCCTGCGACCTCTATGTAGTCCAGGAGAACGGTCCGAACGGGGGATTCGGCGATATGTCGGCTGCGGCCAGCGCGATATCGATTGTCTATACCCCAGTCGCTATGCGGTTCCGCGGGGCGTCAGTACTGACTAACACGCCGCGCCGCGGTGCCCAACGTGGTCCTGGACAGAACCAGATCGCGTGTGCCATGGAGCCGCTTTTCGACAAAGCAGCACGGGAACTAGGTGTTGATCAGTTTGCGATCCGCCGGGTCAATGTGCCCGACCACGACTCTCAATATGGGGCAGACCGAGGGGCCATCACCAGTGCCTATCTAGGAGAAGCACTGGATAAGGGCGCCGAGAAGTTCGACTGGGTAAAGAAGCAAGCTCAGAGCGGCCAGCGGCGTGGGTCGAAGGTGATCGGTGTTGGAATCGGTCAGGCGTTTCACTCCGCGGGGTCGAATGGTTTCGATGGACTAGTGCGGCTAACGCCTGAAGGCAAACTTCACATTCACACTGGCGTTGGCAACTTGGGCACCTATTCGTATGCGGTTACCTCACGGGTGGCAGCTGAGGTTCTAAAGTGTGACTGGAACAACTGCGTAATTGAACGGGGTGATTCGAGCATCGGTCTGCCCTGGAACCTCGGGCAGTTCGGCAGTAACACGTCGTTCACGATGACACGCACAAATTACGCTGCGGCGATGGATGCCGTCGGCAAACTCAAGGAGATCGCGGCTCGTGACCTGGGTGGTGCTCCGGACGACTACGAGATCGGTGACGAAGTGGTGTTCCGACGGGGCAATCCATCGCAGCGTCTGACCTATGCGGAGGCGGCCAAACGGGCCATCCAGCTAGGCGGTAAGTTCTGCGGTGACGAGATGGCTGACGACCTCAACCCGATGACGAAGGCTGCCGTGCGAGGCCTAGCCGGCACGGGATTGGTCGGTGTTGCCAAGGATAACCTGCCGCGCACCGGGATGGTGCCGGCACTAGCCGCTGGCTTCATTCAGATTGAGTTGGACCTAGAAACCGGTAAGTTTAAGATCCTTGATTACCTCGGTGTTGCTGACTGCGGGACAGTTATGCACCCACAAGGGCTTGCGGCGCAGATTCGAGGCGGCGCGGTCATGGGATTCGGCATGGCTGCACTTGAACGCCAAGTTTTCGACCCGCATTATGGTCTACCTCGTTCGGTTGGTCTGTATCAGGCCAAGCCGCCGTCCTACTCGGACGTGGCGATTGGGATGGGTGCGGAGGCGGTGGACCAGCCAGACCCGCAAAACCCAGTGGGCGCCAAAGGGATCGGCGAGCCCTTGATGGGATGTGCCAGTGCGGCTCTGTTGTGTGCGATTTCCGACGCGTTGGGCGGTCACTACTTCAACCGAACACCAATCCTGCCCGACATGATTCTAAATGCGGCGTCGAAGCGTCCGCAGTCCCACACGCCGTTGCAAGTGAACACCGACTGAGGAACTCTCATGGCGAACGACATGATGCCGCATTTCGAGTTACTCCAGCCCGCGGACCTGGAGACTGCACTGGAACACGTGGAGCGCTTAGGCGAGGGCGGTTGGATACTCGCTGGAGGCCACGACAGCCTTGGCTGGTTCAAGGAGCGCACGAAGCAGCCAGGCACAGTGATTGACCTTGAGGGTATTGCGGAACTGAAGGGTGTCCGGCAGACCTCCGATGGTATTGAGATTGGTGCTTTGACGACGCTGACCGAGGTCGAGCGAGACCCGATGGTGCGTGAGCGGTTCGGCCTGCTTGCGGACGCTGCCCGTCGCGTGGCGAGTCCGCAAATCCGTAATACCGGCACGCTCGGCGGTAATCTCTGTCAAGACACAAGGTGCTGGTACTATCGCTACGGCCTCAACTGCTACAGGGCCGGGGGTAACATTTGCTACGCCGACACGCCGGTCGCCATGAACCGGGAGCACAGTGTCTTTGAAGCCGACCGATGCGTCGCGGTGTCGCCCTCCGATACCGCGCCGGCGTTGGTTGCCTTAGACGCGTCGATGGTCATCAGAAATGTGCGCGGCGAACGCGTCGTGGCTGCAGAGGACTTCTTCATGGCGCCAGCCGTGGATATTACACGGATGACTGTGCTCAAGCCCGGTGACATCCTCACGACTATCAGGATTCCGGAAACGTGGGCCGGGGCCAGTTTCTACTTTGAGAAGGTCGCGGACCGTAACTCGTGGGACTTTGCACTAGTGAACGTAGCAACCGCGATGCGGGTCGATAGTGCTGGCACGATTGAGGACGCACGCATTGCTTGCGGTGCCGTACAGTGCACGCCCCGCCGCCTTACAGAGGTTGAAAATCTCGTCAAAGGACGAGTCCAGAACGAAGAGACCGAAGAACTTGCTGCCGCGGCTGCTGCCGCGGATGCCCGACCCCTGAATTACAACCACTACAAGATTCCACTTATGCGGAATCTTGTGAAGCGGTCTTTGCGTGCGTCTGAGGTGTAACCTGATTCGACAGCTCAGGTGTTCTAGCCGGCGACACGAGGACTACTGACCCGGGTTCGCGCCCCGAGGTTGAGCACGGTTGGACGATACTTCATGAGTGTGGCCACCCTCTCGGTGCTTTCGCTGCTGCCGATTATCACGGTTGCGGTATTCCTTGTCATTCTTCGCTGGCCGGCAAGTCGCGCCATGCCGCTGTCGTTGGCAACCGCGGTCCTTCTTGCCTTATTCGTTTGGCAAGTGCCTGTCCTGCAAGTACTCGCCGCGTCGGTTAACGGCGTGATCGTGGCACTTACGCTCCTCTATATTATTTTTGGTGCCATCCTCTTGCTGAACACGTTGCAAGAAAGCGGTGCCCTCCGGACTATTCGCCAAGGGTTTACCGACATCACCCCAGACCGCCGGATACAGGTCATCATCATTGCGTGGTTGTTCGGGTCGTTCATTGAAGGTTCAGCTGGCTTTGGGACCCCGGCTGCGGTCGCGGTGCCGTTACTGGTAGGACTCGGCTTTCCTGGCATGGCCGCGGTCACGGCGGGCATGATCATCCAGAGTACGCCGGTGAGTTTTGGCGCAGCCGGCACCCCTATCCTCGTTGGCGTGAATACTGGCTTGTCGGCCGACCCGCTAATTCAGGAGTATGCCGCCCAGCTCGGCTACGACTGGAGCGGGTTCCTGGCATTCATCGGGCTGAAGGTTGCAATCCTGCATGCCATAGCGGGAACGCTCGTTCCACTCATCCTGGTCTCGGCCATCACCCGTTTCTTCGGGAAGAACCGTTCGTTGGCTGAAGGGCTTCAGGTGTGGAAGTTTGCGCTGTTCGCGGCCTTGGCGATGACGATCCCCTATCTCGCTGCCGCCTACTTCCTCGGGCCAGAGTTTCCAACGTTGCTCGGAAGTCTGACCGGGCTTGCTGTTGTTGTCATTGCGGCACGTCGTGGCATCTTTGTTCCGACCCCCGAGGACGCCTGGGAGTTCGACCGGAAAGAACACTGGTCGTCCGACTGGACCGGCTCGATTCAGCCGAAGGACGTCACGCACCAGAGTGGCTCGATGGGTTTGCGTAAGGCATGGTCACCCTACGTGCTCGTTGCGACACTCCTGCTTGCGACGCGCCTGCGCACACTGCCGTTCGGAGACTGGCTCCAGGCGTGGACGATTCGCTGGCCCAATATCTTTGATACTGACGTGTCGGCCAGCGTGCAGCCGCTCTTTCTGCCTGGGACGATCTTCATCGTGGTTTCCTTGATCACTTGGGGCCTGCACCAAATCCCGACCGCCTCGTACAAAACTTCGTGGATGACATCACTCCGCGTGACAGCTGCCGCGTCGGTGGCGTTGGTTTTCACCGTCCCAATGGTGCAGGTATTCATCAATAGCGACGGCGGAGCTGCCGGTTATGAACGGATGCCGATCGCGCTAGCCGATGGAATCGCGGTACTTGTGGGCTCCGCGTGGCCGATCGTCGCTCCATTCATTGGTGGGATTGGCGCCGCCGTTGCGGGCAGCAACACAGTCAGCAACATGATGTTTTCATTGTTTCAGTTCGACATGGGCCAGCGGATCGGAGTCGACCCAACCTGGATCGTGGCTTTACAAGCCGTTGGTGGGGCGGCAGGGAACATGATCTGTGTGCACAACGTCGTGGCCGCATCGGCTGTCGTGGGATTACTCGGAAAGGAAGGGGCGGTGATACGCCTCACGGTTGTTCCGTTTATCTACTATGCGTTGCTACCAGGGGCTCTTGGGTATCTGTTCGTGTGGTACGCGCAGACTGGTTTTTTGAACGCTGGTTCGGTGTTGGTCGCTTGCATTGGGGCGACGGCTGTCTATTTAATTACACGCTACGGTCGCCGGCCGACGTCACGAACTCCGGGCAGGTGAATCTGCAATTGAGCTTCCGGTTCACGGAGTATCGCTCCAATCCGGCATGCGCCGACCTCGGTGTGTCCCTGACTAAAACGTAATTTCCAGAAAGTATGGTCATACGTAAAACGCGTAGAGCGACTCGTCACACCTTGAAGACGAATCGTCAAGGGTTCCGGGAAAACGACGGCGTTGGGAACCGTCGTCGTGTTGTCGGCTTGGGTCCCTACTCGGTTGGAGTAATTGCGCTGGGAGCGTTAGTAATCCTGGCGGTGTTGGTGGTCTGGGGTACCTCACAGCTAATTTCTTCCGCTGACCCGGTCGAACGGCAGTTTGTGTCGGTACCGGACTTACCAGCACTCTCCGAGATGCCGAGCGCTCTTGTGCCGGTGCTCACGGAAGCTGATCGGGTACTCCGCCGGTCTGTCGCCGAATCTGCTGAGTCGGGAACGATCGCCCAAGCAGCGGGACGTCTGGGGCAGATCTACCACGCAAATAACTACGGTGAAAATGCCGCTTTGTGTTACGAGCTGGCCTCGACGAAGGACGCGGAGAATCCACGATGGTTATACCTGCTAGCGGTGTTGCGGCAAGAGCGCGGTGAAAACACGTCGGTCACGGAACTACTAGAGCGGACGGTCGACCTGGCGCCAGAATATGCTCCCGCCTGGTTGAAGCTCGCCGACAATCAGTTCAAACAAGGACTGTTCGACCGAGCCCGTGCGAGTTACGAACGTCGATTGGTTTTGGCTGTTGGTGATCCGCACGCCAGTCTTGGATTGGCGCGGTTGGCGCTTGCCCGGTCGGAATGGGAGTTGGCCGAGGGCTATCTTGAGCGCGTAACAAAAGCCGATGCGTTTGCGGCGGTCTACCGCTTGCTGGCCTCAGTGCATCACCACTTCGGCCACCAGCAAGAAAGGGAAGCAGCGTTACGGCGGGCGGAAGGTGCTCGTCGCTTCGCACCAGCCCTCGATCCTTGGGTGACCCAGTTGCTGGATCACAACTACAACGTCGAGTCACTTCTGCTGCAAGTGTCGCGGTATTCATCGGTGGGCCAGAACGTACTCGCGCAGCGTACATTCGAACGGGCTCAGAGGCTGGAACCGAATAATCCTGAGGTGTATGTGGTCCTAGGTCAGCATGCCTCCGACGCAACCCAGGCACGCCAGGCGTTTCAGAAGGCTGTTTCACTGGCGCCAGACCATGCGTCAGCCCACGTCGGCTTGGGAGAAATGCTTTTAAGGGAAAATCGACCACAAGAAGCTGAGGTTGTCTTGCAGGAAGCGATTGACCTCGACCCCGAACTAGCAGCCGCCCACAAGAATCTCGGTCTTGCCGCTGCCGCCGCAGGGCGCTTTCAAGAAGCGGTCGAACATGTCCGCCGGGCTATTGCGCTCTCACCCAATACCGTCAGCTTTCACTACTCACTGGCCTCAGTTTTGCGCGAGGCGGGCAGGCGCGATGAGGCAGAAGTGGAGCTCCATCGTATCCTTGAGCGTTGGCCCTCTCACCCCGGGGCGGAGCTGGCCTTGGCGGCGCTTGAAGGCTCGCGTTAGGGAGGGCAAGGGGGTGGTGGAGCGAGCCGAAGACATTAACCCACTGTAATAAAGCCTTATTAAAAGGTCTAAGCATGTCGTCATTCTGGAGACTGGCGAAAAGTCTCCTATCGTTCGCGCAGCTCTCGTTCTCGTGCTAGAACGCTCACGCCATCGGTAATCCAACCAGGGCCGCTCTTACCCTTCAAATAGTGATCAAACCAATCGAGCACCCGGTGGTGGTAGTCAACCTGATTTGGCTTTCGTCGGAGACTGTGGTTTTCATCAGCGTAGACCAACATGACCAAGTGTTTACCGGCACGCCGAGCGTAGTTATACAGCTCGATACCCTGGTGCCAGTCGACTGTGCCGTCCGCGTCGCCGAACGCCACGAGCATTGGCGTGTGAAGTTCGCGAATGAACATCACGGGAGAATTACGGATATAGGCGTCCATGTCATCCCAATAGGGCACGTCCATCCGCGCTTGACCAGTTTCGAAATGGGATGTCTCTGGCATTCCTTGGTTCCAGTGAATGGTGCCAAACATGCTGAAGAAATTGGTGAGTGGTGCACCTGTCACCGCCGCCGCGAACGTATCGGTCTGGGTCGGAATGAAGGCCGTTTCGTACCCGCCCCATGAATGTCCGACAAGCCCAACCCGTTGAGGGTCGACGGTTCCCATTTTCAGCACTTGTGCGACCGCTGCCTCAACGCATTCGGTGGCCGATACTCCCGGGTCTCGGTCCCGATAGACGATGTCGGGTTGGAGAACGAAATAATCCTGACTCGTGAAGACTGTAGTGTTGTATGGCCGTCGTTCCGATGGTGGTACGTAACCGTGTGCGATCTGTGACCGCAGTTCGTAAACGTAGACGATCATGGGATACTGACGGCTAGAATCGTAATTGGCCGGATAGAAAAGCGCACCCTGAAGACGTTGACCGTCCGGAGTACGATAGTCCACCAACTCCGAGTGTCCCCAGGCATAGTTCTTCTGGAATGAGTTGGTGTTGCTCACCTGCCGGGCACTCGACAGGTCCGGACCACTGACGAAATAATCCGGCGAATCGTCGAATCTCTGGACGACATACGCATACAATTCGGCCTCGGTGGCCTTAATGATGCGGTCAACCTGACTGTCGATCCAGACGAGGCGCTCGCTCTCAGGGTTCTCTTCGACGGTGATCCGAGCGTATCCACTTTTCTTAGTCCATTGGCCATACACGCTGACGTAAAACGGTTTCGCTAGATCGATACCGTCGGCGTTATCCTCCAGTTCGACGTATCGGTGGCGGATCTCTTCCCGTGAACCGTTGGTGAGGCGCGTGTATGATGCCCCGTCTGGGGCTACGCGCCACACGTCATATCGGTCATAGAGCAGCACCGATTCATCAGACGTTTCCCATCCGGCTACACCGTACGCGGGTCGCTGCTCGGTCGGGTAATCAAATTCAGCATCAGCAAATGAAGTAGGTAGATCTTGGGTCAGGTTCGTCTGCTGTCCGTTTGCTACTTCGTAAGTCCAGAAGTGACCATCCTTGAAATACAGGACGTAACGACCCGTCGCACTGCTACCGTGGAGATGTCGCACGTGCTCGACGGCTTTGATACGGGTGCCGGCCTTGACGTTAACCAAGTGGATGTCCATCCAGCGTCGACCGAACATGCTATCGAAGGCATAGGGATCGGTGTGTTGCGCGATGGCGAACGCTTGGCCCTCCATCAGCGACACCTCCTCCATGAGGTCCGTTGCGAGCTGCACGAAGCGGCCCTCGTTTAAATGCCAGGCTGCTAGCAGGCTACGTTCCCGGTCTCGCTGTGCCTGCACCTTCTGCATCGGAATTATCCGTCGGTCCTTCGCGTGCCAGACATCGACCGCGGCTGGTTCTTCGAGGACATCACTTTCATCGTCTGCGTCATTACTATCTGCAGCTTCGTCATCGTCAGTTCTTGGGGCCGCTTCCCATGGCTTCACTCCGAAGAACACTGCTGTGCCATCGTCTGACCAGGTCGGCTGTCGATCATCGACGATACGAAAATCTGGTGGAAAATCAGTGTCATCGGCGGGGTTATAGACCAAGGTGGAGGCCGGTGTATTTTGGAGATTTCGCCAAACTAGAACGCTGTGCGTGGCACCGTCGTACCCGTCGACGGAGTGGGAGCGCAGCACGGCGAGGTCGTCTGCATCTTTCCGCCAGGACAGTCCACTGAACAAGGCGTTATTGGATTCAAGGGCAAGCAGGTTGCCGGTCAGAGCATTGAACAACTGCACACCGTTGCCGGTTCGCCCTTTGGCGGCAATCGTCATGGCTAGAAGTGCACCGTCGTCCTGCCACGCAAACGCCGATACGTTCGCGAACTGCATATCAGCACCAGAGCTCAGGTCCCTCACCACGAGGTCGGACCCGGTCGGGTCATCGGGAGGACCAGCATCGTGTTCTTCAGGTTCGTCGTTGCGCAGAGGTAAATCTCGATGCACAGCCAGGTACGCACCGTTTTCGCTGAAGGCGAAGGTTGCGACGTTGTTGATGACCTCAACGTCGAGTGTCGTCAGGTCTAGGAGCCCCATGTCACTCTGCTCCGCTTCTCCAGATGCTTGGAGTTTAGCTACAGCTTCTTCTGAGCGGCCGATTCCATAGGCCAACCAGTTTGAGTCAGGAGAAAACGCAGCATCCTCACCGAATGGGGCGACGGTTCCCACATCGGTCACTGTATTCGCGATCCTGAGCTCATCTTCGCCGTTTGAGCGCGTGATTGGATACGCAAGCCACTCACCATCATGCGACAGCACGCTGTTGCGACCCAGAGTTTCCCATTGACCGTACTCGGTTGCTGTTGGTGGCACCGGTTCCTGTGCAGCAACGCTCATGGACGCGGCGAAGAGGAGCGCCACGGCGAGAAGTCGTCGATGACACATTGTTACAAGTAAAGGTGGTGGGGGAGAGGAAGTTTGGTCAGTTGTCATGTAGGCACCTCTTGCAACCGATTCGACGTTAATACAGATGGACTGGGGGTAATGCGAACATCTCCATGGCTCATGCAAGATCGTCAGTAATCACAGACTGAGGGAAGGCATGTCACCGCCACCACGACTATTCGGCGAGCGCACGCCAGTTTGAGACCACGTGCTCCGCTGTCCGCCATGCAAGTGCTTGTACGGTCAGCGTGGGATTGTGCGCACCACTGGTCCCCATAACTGAGGCGCCGAGGATACCAAGATTTGGGACCTCGTGTGAAATCCCGAAGCGATTCACGACGTTTGTTTCCGAACTGTCGCCCATGCGGGTTCCACCATAGGCGTGCGTTGAAACTCCCATGGTTCTACCGAGACCAGCACGCGTTACCTCAATGGCACCTGCGTCACGGTACCATTGCACCATCTTCTCTTGGAGAAAGGAGGCGATTGCCAGCTCGTTCTGCTTGTACTCGCCCGTGATCCGGATGACCGGCAAGCCGAGTGGGTCGGTCACGACCGGGTCTAGGTCTAGGTAGTTCGACTCGTAGGGGAGGGTGGTCTTCTGGATGTAAGTACTGTGTGATCGGTCGGCGTTCTCCTTGACAAAGGCTTTCCACGCAGACCCCCAGCTTGGTGCGCGGCCAAAAGTGCTCATCCCTGCGGCCGTGATAGGGCGTCGGTCCGACATCACCCACAGGTTGCCACCGCCGATAAAGTCCAGGTTGGTGTGGTCGAAGTTGTCGTCGGCCCAATCATCAATGGCAACACCTTGTGCTGGCAGCCCGTACCACGCCTTTAGATCAAACGGAAAGAGCGCCGAAACTCCTGCCCCTTGGTGATGGCTGAAATAGTGTTGGCCAACTTGTCCGTGATTGTTCGACAGCCCAAGGGGGGAGCTACCTGAAGTCGACAGTAAGAGGAGACGCACATTTTCATAGGTGTAGCTCGCCAGGAGTACGAACTTTGCTGGTTGGAAAAATTCTTCGCCGTGTTGGAGATAGGTCACCCCGATCGCTCGTCCTTCGGAATCCGTTTCAATTTTGGTGACATGTGCGTAGGTGACGACCTTAAGACGCCCGGTTGCTTCGGCTCGAGGGATTGTCGTAACCGCAGTCGAGTTCTTGGCGTCAACATGACAGCCGCCCTTATTGCAGAACCCGTGATACACGCAGCCTGAACGGTCTTGGTAACGTCGCGAATTAATCGCGGCAGGGCCAGGAAAGGGATGCCAGCCGAGACCTCGGGCTACCTCCGCCATTCGATTGAGGAAGCTGGTCCATCGAAGCGAAGGCATCGGGTACTCGCGTTGTCTCGGTCCCTCAAACGGGTTCCCACGCGGGTCAATCCCCCCGTTGATATTACCGGCCTGTCCTGAAACGCCGACTTCACGTTCGATGCGGTCGTAATATGGTTCAAGTTCGTCATAGCCAAAAGGCCAGTCTTCAATCGTGGTACCTGGCGGCAGACGCGACTTGCCGTATCGCTGTTGCGTCTTGCTGACGACCTGAAAATCCCAAGGGTTGAGTCGCCAGCTCTGACCCCAGTAGTGAAGCGAAGTGCCGCCGACGGCGTTCATCATGGGATGACTTTCGGCTTGGACCGCATCGACCGAACTATTCGGGCGGACGGTTGGTACCTCCCGGCTGGCTTTTTGGACTGCGAACGGCCAGTCGCGCACATTGTTGCGGATTTCGTCTGGGGCAAAATCACGGCGTGTTAGCCGACTGCCGGCTTCGAGTCCAACGACTTGGAGCCCGGCCTCGGTCAATGGGAGCGCTGCCCCGCCCCCAGCGGCGCCGAGTCCTACGATGATGACATCGGTGGTGGGCAACCTAGTCGCCATGCTGCGGGTCCCGGAGCGACTGCTGTGCACTTGCTTTGGTAAAGGTCGCCCAGTCATAGGCGGACCGGTGATTGGGCTGAAGTTCGCTCGCCTCTAAGCGCTGCTGAGCGGTTGGCGTAACCGCTGTGCGGACTCCCGGGTAGCCCAGCAGGTCCCAGCCAACGAAGTCATGGTTTCCGCCATAGTAGGGATCGCCGAACATGCCTTCGAGCACGTGCCTCCGCACCATGGCAAAAAATACCGATGAGGCCTCAGAGAATCCCGTTGCACTGCCAGCTTCCACCGCGGTTAATATCGTGACTCGGTCGGCTTGCGATAACTCGAGGAAAGATGTTCCATGGGCTAGCCGACAGTAGCGGTCAAAGTTGGCGAGACCCTCATGGTATTTGTTCTGGAAGCCTGATAGCGCGCTGCCGAGCCCGCGGTCAATATAGCGGACGATGCGGGCGTCACGTGCACCGGGTCCATGTTCATCGGCTGGGATCAATTCATCGACGATTGTTTCGAGCAACGTGACTTCGTCGGTGGTTAGGTGTTCGTAGCCTTCGGAGATCTGAGCTCCGGTTTTATCTGCTGCTGCCTTACGTCGCTCAGGGGTTGTTGCAACCGGCAAGACCGCTACTGTGGTAGCCGCGACCCCAGCGAGGGTAACGCTCGTTAGCAGGTCTCGCCTAGAGATGGTCTCGCGTGATTTCTTCGTCATCTCAACACTCCTCTGATCCTCTGCTTGAATCTTCGGGTCGGGTGAAATACCGGTCGCTTGTTACAAACGTATTTTCCAGGTCGAGGCGTCCCGTTGTTGCTTTTCTTAAAAGTCTCGTGCGAACCGTCGTTTGCAAGGCCTTGTCCTACAGTGCTGTTCCCACGAAGTTCTTGGCACGAAGGTTTCCCTGCTGTTTATCGCCTTGTGCCAACCCGACCGCCAGGCAGCTTGAACACGTAAAGCGCATTACCCGTAGCGGGATGACGGATGTCTGGCGTCAGAAGCCGCGGAACGTTCCGTGGGCTTCCTCCGCCTAGACCCGTTGAGATAGCGATGTACTGCTCACCATTCACTGTGAAAGTGATTGGGAAGCCTTGGACCGATGTGCCAAGCCGGGTCTCCCACAAGATTTTTCCAGTTTCGACATCATGTGCACGGAAGGACCGGTCCAGGTCACCCACGAACGCCAAGCCGCCAGCAGTCGTGAGGACGCCGGTTAGGAACGATGCACGTTGTTCCAAACTCCAGACCTCCTCTAGCGTTTGGACGTTGTAGGCAGCAAGCTTTCCTAAGTTACCGTCTGTTCCAGGCATTTCAAACCATTTCCGATCTGCCTGTGAGCCTCCAGACCCTGGTTCGAGCACCACCTCTCGGCCAGCAATTTCTAGACAGCTCTGACTTAATGGGATGATGAGTACTTCCGCTTCGGGACTGTAGGCCGTGGCCATCCAGTTGTGACCGCCGGCGGTGCTCGGGCAGACGGAAATCCACTGCGACACCTCAGCTGCGGCGATATCGGCACGATAGGTTACGTCACCGGTCACTGGGTCGATGTAATCAAACACGTTCTGAAACACCGTTTCCTTAAAATCGACAAACTCGCCAGTTTCTCGGTCTAGCTTCCAGAGGATGCCGTGCTTCCCGATTGTGAAGAGCAACTTTCGCCCTTCGACGTCTATGAGAACCTTTTCGAACACTTCGTCAAGGTCCAACGCTTCCCCGGGCACATGTTGTCGATACCAGACGATTGAACCATCGTCCGGATCAAGCGCAAGCGTAGAATTTGTATACAGTGCCGCGTCATGGACCGTGAGTCCGCGACTAGCTGGGACCCATGGTTTCGGTTGGGCAGTAGGCCAGTAGATTAGGTCCAGCGTGGGATCGTAACTTCCGGCGATCCATGAGTCGCCACCACCGCGAAGCGTAAGCGGTAAATCGCCCCACGTGTCCCCTCCAGGGTCACCAGGTCCCGCAATTGTGAAAGTCCGCCAGAGTTCTTCGCCCGTTTCGGCATCATGTGCGGTGATGAAACAACTTTCTTGCTGGAATCTTGCGCAGCCGTTGATACCGTTAATGACTTTTCCACGGACGACGATCGGCCCGCTCACATTTGTGTAACCCTGTCTGTAATCGGCGATTATTGTTTCCCAAACAACCTCGCCATTACGGGCGTCTATCGCAACCATAAAGGCGTCTTTTGTTGGCAAGAACACCTTGTTATTGTAGAAGCCGAGATTACGCATTGTGGTAAAGCCACGCTGCAGTTCGTTGGGTAACTCCCGCTGATATTCCCACAATAATGTTCCGGTCTCCGCGTCGAGCGCTTGGACGATGTTTCGGGGGTTGGGCAAGTACATCACACCGTCATACACGAGCGGTGTCGGCTGGTTAGTGCCCTCCGCCATTGCCCAAACCCAAGC
Source organism: Vicinamibacterales bacterium (assembly GCA_036012125.1). Classification (NCBI taxonomy): domain Bacteria; kingdom Pseudomonadati; phylum Acidobacteriota; class Vicinamibacteria; order Vicinamibacterales; species Vicinamibacterales bacterium. The sequence goes on from DASCOS010000035.1 coordinate 29,019, forward strand.
GAGTCGAAGGTCGTGCACATTGTCGCGAGTCACCTGATCCAAGGGGCTATAACCCCAACCGTCATAAGTCCGTCGGAACATCAGCCAGTCACCCGCGTCGGGGTTGCGAAGATTTGCGTCGGTCACTGGGACGAATTCGGTAACTGTTTCATGTACAGTCGTGCGGTTGCTCGCGACGATCGGTGCACTCTCGGCATTCGACGTGTTTGAGGTTGTATCTGAATCTGGTGTCGTGGAAACACCCGCTTGGCCTGAGGACAGGAGGAAACCCGCACCCTCCAGGGCCAACGGTTCGTTTCCTGGCCCGATACCATTTGCTTGGAGGAGATAAGCAACGATATTGATGTAAGTGCGATCGGAGAGAGAACCTACTGCTTCAGGTGGCATTGTGGCTTTAACATACTCGAGCAAATCATTAACGCCCCGCTCCCCCCAAACGTTCAGGAAGTTCGCGCCTGCCAGTTCCGGCGCTTCGAAAGCTCCACTAAAGTCCGACATGTGGCACCCAGCACACTCCACTTGGTATGCAGTCTCGCCGGCCTCAGCTTGGGCTTGGGTATAGTGGGCCGCTTCCTGTGTTTCACCGTTCACGAAGCTGACAGGAAATCCGATGATGGTTAGAGTGAGTCCGATCCGAATTATAGGTTTCATGATCGATTACTCCGATGCCAGTATCCATCCACGCAGTTCCCCGCCAGGATTTCCCTCTGTATGTATCTGGATGTAATAGGAGCCTTCCAGTAGAGCTTGGACCTCTTCGTCCGTGAGGTGCACGCTGCCGCCTAGGACCCCGGTGGAACCTTTACTGACGGTCAACTGAAAAGCGATCGACCCCCGTTGACCTGCATGGCCCTGATGCACGTGCGCCGCAATGGCAGCAGAACTCATTCCCTCGAAACTGCCTGTCATAAACAGGCTGTTCTCGACCAGCACGGCACGAACGGCGCCGATACCTGAGGTGGTTTGTGCTGCTCGAGCATCGATCGGCACGACTGAAAGTCTCGCAGAAAACGTGTCGCCGGCTTGGGCAAGGATGTGTGTCGATCCAAATACCGCCCATATGCACGCTACTAGCGTGACGGTGCTGGCTCGTGTCATCGCATTTCCTCTCGTTTCATATTTCGCAAAACCGCTTTTCAGTGAGAAGCTGCCGCCCCTACCGTGCCGTTGCTTGATAGAGGATCGCATTGAACAGAATACGGAACGAGCTAAAGGGCTGTCCGCGCCACTGCGGTCTAAAGCCAAGGAGCACAATATGTCCGTTGCCGTGTCGCACATCGACGGCCGCAGCGTGGTCGTGCAGGTGATCTTCACCGAGCAGGTATCCTGACAGTAGTGGCGAGCCGGTCGAGGCATACCGCGCGAGGATCTTGCCTTCGAAGCCGTCCAGTGTGGTGAACGCGGGGCTTCGGCTAAAGAACACCGCACTCTGTGGGGCCATGCCGGCCGTGACCGGATGCAAGGTGTCGATTTCGACCTCGAGGAGCGAACCGCCGGCAAAGAACTCCGTCCGTGACAGTCCAGCGATCACGTTCTTCACGGGCAGATGCAGCGCCTCGATGGCGAAGTCGCTTGCGCTGTTCAGGCAAACGAGCGTGCCACCATCACGCACGAACCGGTCAATCGCGCGGACGCCCTCTAGGCCGATCCCACCGGCGTAGCGCGGGGGTACGACACCGTCCGAAAATCCGTCGATGATCGGAGTGCGCCCAGGGTCAGTCAGGATGATGACATCGTACCGCGTGCCGAGGTCGTCCGATCGGATGTCGACATTCCGTATATTCGTGAAATCAAATTCGAAACGCTCGAGCACCCAGCGCGTCCAGCCTTCATCCATACTTGGTACCCACGGACGGTGAAGACCAATCGCTGGCGGTGAGAGCGGAGCCCCTGACGGTGACGTGGCCGTCGCGCTGAGACGGAGGTCGGTCATAGTTTCGCGCGCGTCGCGGCTGAGTTGAGAGAGAATGAAAGATGCCCCGGAATCATCCTGGCGCAACCGAACCTCTCCGCCCGATCGCCATACTTGGTTGATAGCGCGGTAGGTGTTGAGGTGAGCCGCGTTAAGGGCAAAGGGGCCGTCGTTGGGGATGCCACCGGCGATCGGAACGAGGCCGGCGGCCACGGAGTTTGTATCGAATCCTACACCGGGGACGCTGTCGAACGGCGCGGCATCCTTGTTTGTTTCACCGTCACGCCAATCGACCACAGGACCTTCAACGAGGGTCATTACTGACCGCACCACATCCGTGAGCGGAGAGCGTGCCTCGACCACGCGAACATCCATTTGCTTCGGCAGCGTCCAGCCTGCAGCATCATAGGGTTGGTCGAGTGGCCCATCAGGGAATTCGCGGAGGTCTGGGTAGGTCTGAACCTCAAGCACTTGACGCACCAGCTCGGCGAACTCCTGGTTCATCGGAATGACCCATGTGCCGGGTTCATAGGTCATTTCTTCGAACGTGACGGCGGCTCGAAGCTCGTAGACCCGAATGCCGTTGAAGGCCAGTCGGCGGAGCAGTTCCACTGGCGCCATCGGGTCGCGCTGCGCGCGGGGCACGAAGTATGCGAACGGCGGCTCGGACTCATATTTCGCGATCGTGTCACGTCCGGCCTGATATCTGTTGTAGAGCAAGTCGTCCTTGTACTTGGCGGCAAAATCTAGCACCGACAGCGACGCGGTTTCCATATATTCGACCGCGTCGCGAAGTCGCCACCAGCCGCCGCGCCACGGGCTGGGGTAGAGCGATTCTGGGCGCAGCGTGCGCCGCCGTTCAGGAAAGTCCTGGACCGTGTAGAAGTGAGGCGTGGCGTATCGGTAGAGCGCCGTTTCCGTCCAGAACGATGCGCGGTTCTGCAGCATGGGCAGGTAGTCGACATACCCGGGATACCAAGCATCGTAGCCGGTACCCATGTGGGTGGCGCCAATCTGACCGCGTTCTTCCAGTCCCTGCGCCATGAGCATGCCAATCGTGTTGACCGTGCGCGACATCAGGGGGTGCACCCGCAAGCCGATCGGCTCGGCGAACGGTGGAAGCCAGATCCGCGTGGGAAATGGCGAGGATTGGTGCTGTGTGTACACGATCTGCGGCTCCCAGTGCTGCAGGGTCCTAGCGATGACGCGAGACTCGATCATGTTAAGCATGTAGGCGTCACGGTTGTTATCGTGGCCGACGTACTTCTGATAGAGCGCGGTTAACGGTGCGATTTCATAGGGTGTGCCGACATTGGATTGATACCAGGCGGCTACCATGTTCTGACCGTCAGGATTCAGGGTGGGCCAGAGCATGAAGATCACGTTATCGAGAATCGTCTGAATTTCCCGGTCATCGGTGCCCGTGAGCAGGTCATAGGCCAGCTGCATCGTGTGTTGGGCCGTGGCGACTTCAGTGGAGTGAACGCCGCCGTCGATGTGCACGATCGCCTTGCCCTCGCGCGCAAGCGCTCGAGCCTCGTCGTTGGTCAGGCCCTGCGGGTGCGCTAGCCGATGTGCGATCGTCCGATAGCGTTCGAGGTTCGCGAGGTTGTTGGAGGACGAAATGAGCGCCAGATAAAAGGGGCGTCCGAAAGATGTTTCGCCGACGTGGACCAGTGTCAACTGGTCGGTGGCTGCGTCGAGCCGTTCGAAGTAGGCGATCGAGTCATCATACGAAGCTAGGTGTAAATCGGCGCCGACGCTAAATCCAAGCACGGACTCTGGCGTTGGAATCTGCGCAATCGCTGGGATTGTCCACGCCATCAGTCCCAGCACGCAACCCCACACAGACAGCGCTCGTCTCATCACGGTAGACTCCTCGGGTTTATCCGAGCCGTCGCTCCACCTCATTGGCCCGGAATGATGGCGCGCCCGGCAGGATTCGAACCTGCGACCCTCGGCTTAGAAGGCCGATGCTCTATCCAACTGAGCTACGGGCGCACTTCTTGCGTCCTCGATCTTACAAGGGACGCCGGAAAACCACCATCTGAGTTACCATATTTTCTCATCCCGGTTTCGAAGCTCCATTTACTCGATGCCTGACTAATACTTCTGATGTTGGCAACCTGGTGATGAAGCCGCGAGCACAGTCGCACTTGAAACCCGATACGGTGCTAGTTTTCTATCCAGGCAATTAAAGGGCCACGGAACCGCCCCCGCCCACTCGCCAACGGAGGCCAATCTTGGTGTAGCTTGGGTCTCACACTTGAAGTCCAAGGTAATGCCTGCAGGTCGTTGATTGTCTTACCGGAGGGATCCTTGTCCGGTGAGGTACTGCCGGCCGCTCGTCGATAGAGGACTCTTCCGTGTTTCGTGTCCCATGCGGTGATGATGGCGTCAAGGTTCATTACCGACGGCCTAGGAATACTGTCATAGCCGTCCGGATGACTCCAGCCGAGGGTGTGCGCCAACTCATGCCGGTAAGTTCCAACGTCATCGGTCCACGCCATGTGGACCTCACTGCCCACCATCTCGCCGCTTGAGTAGCTGCAAGAAGCGGCATAGGAATAACGACCGCTAAAATCTGTGGTTCCGGCCGTCATGTAAGCGACTTTGATTTTGTTGGGTTGACCACAGGAATCCCGCTCAAGGATTGTCCCTGCAGCGTGGTCTTTGGTTGCAACACTGATGCCACTCATTACATCGGCTGTTAGTGATGGAATGTCAGAGCCGACCACACTCCGGATAGTCGTCTCAAACTCTGAGGGCGCGGCGATGTCAGTTGCTTCAAACTTCCTGCAGTGCTTGCCACCACCATCGGTTTCCAGACACTTCATTTCCTTAGTCCAGACCTCCACTGTAGGCGTCGCAACCCATCGTCGGGTACCCCTGGTTCCCTTGTCACGAAAGACATGATCGAAGAACGCTAAGTCAAAATAGTCTGTGTTGGTAGTGAGAAGATTGCGTCGTGCGATCGTGAGTGAGGACTGAACCTCGATTTCACTTTCACTTGTATGAAACCCGTTCGCTTGGATAACAACCGGGAAAATGCCTGTCTGTTCGACGGCGACCGCAAATCGACCGTTGGCGTCAGACGTCACGGCAGCAGTGTTGCCGATACGCACTACGGCGTTTTCGATCCACCCTTCCTGCAATAAATTTCCAATCCATCCGACCACGGTCCTTGTTGGAGTGACCGTAATGCTAACAGACGCGGTCTGTTCCCCATAGGTCGCGGTGATCGTGGTGGTGCCCGGTGCTTTGGCCCTTACTTGGTTCCAACCATCCGCAGGGTTCTGACCCGGTTCTATCCCGGCCACAGACACATCATTTGAGACCCATACAACTCCTGTTATGTCAATTTGTGGAATCTGCGCAAATGAGCCATCACTGTAGACGGCGGTGGCTGTGAGAGTCGCCTGTTGTCCGATGGCCAGGGTGGTTCTTGACGCGCTCGTAGAGAAACTCGTGATGGTCTTCTGTGGAGAAACCGGTGTTGGTGCGGTGGGGCTGGCTCCACTGCCTCCTCCACAGGCGGAACAGAGGACCGCGACCGCAATCAGACGGGTGTGGGGACCCATAAAACGTTTTCCGGTACTTAGCACAATACCGTTTGAGGCTAGGATTCTACCGCTATTAGCTACAGGCCGCGTCGAGGTTACATGGTGCTTGTGCCATAATCCCTTGGTTAAGAGGGGGTTTTTCATGCGTTTCAGCATTCTTGCACGTTACCCTTCAAGCGTCGGTCGCCGAGGCTTCCTAGAGCGAATGGCGCTTGGTGTCGGTCTAGTGGCGACCTGGCCGCCGGAATTGTCTGAGGGTTCTTCGGGTGGTGGCGTTCAAGGACAGGCTTATTCTCCTGATGCTAAGGTGGTGGTCTTTCAAGGTGATTCGGTCACCGACGCTGGCCGAAATCGTGACCGAGTCGACCCCAACCATCCTACGGGTCTCGGCAGTGGATATGCGGGCATGGCTACAGGTGAATTGCTTGGGAGTGGGCCCGGTAGCCCTTGGCATTGTTATAACCGTGGGGTGAGTGGCGACAAAGTTTTTCAGTTAGCGGCGCGGTGGCAACAGGATTGTCTAGACCTCAGGCCCGACGTTCTTAGTATCCTCATTGGCGTGAACGATTTCTGGCACACATTGAGCAGCGGGTACGACGGGACAGTGGGAATCTACGAACGGGACTACCGTGCGCTACTAAACCGGACACGGGCAACGCTGCCGGACGTTACCTTCATCATCGGTGAGCCGTTTGCCGTCACGGGCGGTACGGCGCTAGCCGATGCGTGGTATCCGGCCTATGCTGACTATCAAGCGGCCGCTAGGCGTGTCGCGGATGACTACGGGGCAGTCTGGATCCCGTATCAGTCAATCTTCGATGAGGCATTGGAGAAGGCCCCGGTGGATCATTGGTGTCCGGATGGTGTGCATCCGGCGCCTGCGGGAAACTATCTCATGGCCCAGGCCTGGCTTGACGCGTTCCGGACCGTGGATTCGGACTAGCCCTGTCTCAAGAGGCTTCCGTTGGCTTGGCTAGACCTACGTCATGGATGCATTAGAGTGGATACAGGTGCGGTTCCGTTGAAACTAGAGAGCATAGACCGATGGTGACCATTCGAGCGGAGCGAGACGATGACCACCGCGCGGTGTTTGAGTTAAATCAGGACGTGTTTGCTACCGACGCAGAAGCACGGTTGGTGGATGCGCTTCGTCGTGAAGCTATTCCGACGATTTCAATGGTTGCTGAGGTCGACGACGCGATTATTGGCCACATCTTCTTCTCGCCCGTGACAGTAGGAGGCAGGGGAGGAGACCTTCGGATGATGGGTTTGGCGCCGATGGCCGTGCAAGAAAAATTCCAACGGCAAGGAATCGGACGGCAGCTGGTGGAGAAGGGGCTCAAGACGTGTCAGGAAGCAGGCACGGACCTAGTGTTTGTCCTTGGCCACCCTGATTACTATCCGAAGGTTGGTTTCCAGCCTGTTGCCTCGCTAGGTTTGCACTACGCCGACCCGAAGCTTGATGTCTGCTTTTTTGTTAAGGAACTGAAAGCCGAAGCACTCCAGGGCGTGGTGGGCACTGTCGCTTACCATCCAGTGTTCGACCGCGCATTTGAGGTTTGAAGGATCGCGCGAGGGTTCTCGGCTCCCATCACTACCTCCGATTTGCCCCACGATGCGCTGAAGCGAGTGTTTCTAAATGGTTCCGTAGCGCATTACGGACATAGTCCTGAAGGTCGTCCACGTCGCTGATTCCAAGTGAGTGTACATGCCAGGTGGAAGCCATTACTGTTTCACCATTAGTTAGTCTGGCAGGCTGGAAGAGTTGCAATAAGAGGCTCACAGCGAAGCCGTCGGAGATCCTCGCTGGATTCAGAGTCACGGAGAGGTAGGTAGTTCCGTTGGACTCTTCGTCGGGTAACGGTTCGATGTCAAGCTGGTCAAGGCGCTCCTCAACGGTATCGCGGACGAAGTCGGCATCTACCCCGCGTCGGGCGGCTCCCGGATTTCTTGCCATTGCCACCTCGACTCGTAGTGCCTCGAGTTCTCTCAAGGAATCCTGTGGTGTCCCAACCTGGGCGACGCTTGAGGAGGCACCCAAGAGAATACCGAAGATTCCGATCGTGACTACTCGACTTTGCATCTCGACTCCTTGCTAGGCTCCCCGGGTCGACAGTGCAACGGGAGCCCATTGGCATGCGACGCCAAGGATAATGATACCTACCCTTATAGCTGATGCCAGTTTCCACCGAGAAACTGGTTAGGGCAAACAACAGCACGTCGCAGGAGGTCTCATGAAGGACGGCAAATCCCATCCGATTACGCTGGAATCGGCCCAGGTGAAATTCTCGGAAGATATGGTTCAATAACATGGGCTACCCGATATAAGCAAGGCTGTTCGGTGCTTAATCGACTTCGCTCGAGCTAACCCTGACAAACAGGCCGATATTTTTGCGGAATTCAGGTGTCACGATTGTTAAGTACATTATTTAATATTATATAAATGTAAGAATTATAAAATTGATAACTACGCTGGTTGCGGTATAAGCTGGGCTCTTGGCTGTGGCCTACAGGCTACAGACTGCGATGTTTCTTGCCGTTGACTGGTTTCTTGGTTCTCGATGCGATCTGGTGATGTCGCACCCGTCACTCGTGCTGGTTGGGAACGAAGTGGTCACTGTTAAGGTCGGCACAGCCGTGTCGGGTGCCACAGATGGGATGATGTAGCCGTTGTCCAGATGAGATTAGAGACTCAGGTCATCATCCAGGAGCGGGTGATGGCCTTTTTTCGTAATTGTGCCTGCAAGGAATGGGAAATCTGATGAGTAATACGGCCGCCACTCGTCGAAGTGCTGCGCTGACCGAAGGGCCGAGTCGAGCACCAGCTCGAGCGATGTTCAAGGCCGTCGGGTTTGATGACGCTGCGCTACAGAAGCCGCTGATCGGCGTGGCCAACACCTGGATCGAGATTGGTCCGTGTAATTTCCATCTTCGGCAACTTGCTGACCAGGTCAAGCGTGGTATCCGTGAAGCGGGTGGCACTCCAATGGAGTTCAACACGGTGTCGATCTCCGATGGCATCACAATGGGCAGTGAAGGGATGCGCGCCTCACTGGTTAGTCGCGAGGTGATTGCTGATTCCATCGAGTTGGTTGTACGTGGAAATCAATTTGACGGGGTAGTCGTGCTGGTCGGTTGCGATAAGACAATTCCCGGCGGGGTGATGGCGTTGGCGAGGCTTAACATTCCTGGGGTGATTCTGTACGGTGGTTCGATTGCTCCAGGCACTTGGGAAGGACGCGACGTTACGATTCAGGACGTCTTTGAAGCGGTTGGTGCGCACGGGGCTGGCAAGATTACCGACACACAGTTAAAAACGCTGGAGGACCAGGCGTGTCCTGGGGCCGGTGCGTGCGGCGGACAATTCACGGCGAACACGATGGCGACGGTTTGCGAGTTCCTTGGTATTTCGCCGATGGGCTCAGCGAGTGTTCCAGCGACTGACACAGGCAAGGATGCGGTGGCGGAACGGGCGGGTCAACTTGTAATGGGAGTGCTTAGCCGAGGCGATACCGCACGGAAGATTCTGACGAAGGACGCAATTGAGAACGCTATCGCAGCAGTAGCGGCTACCGGTGGGTCGACGAACGCGGTATTGCACTTACTTGCCATCGCCCACGAGGCGGAGGTTTCGCTCACGCTAGAAGATTTTGACCGGATCAGTAGGCAGGTGCCTTTACTCGCTGACCTCAAGCCGGCCGGGAAGTTCGTGGCAACCGATCTCTATCGCGCCGGTGGTATCACTTTAGTGGCGAAGAGACTCCTCAATGCGGGTTTGTTGCACCGAAATGCGCTTACGGTGACTGGTAGAACGCTTGGGGATGAAGCGTCAGATGCTCAAGAAACGCCAGGGCAGGAAGTGGTAAAGCCATTTGATAGCCCACTCAAGCCTACTGGGGGGCTGGTCATATTGCGTGGGAATCTTGCTCCGGATGGCTGTGTCGTGAAAGTAGCTGGCTACACCACGGTTCACCACTGTGGTCCGGCCAAGGTTTTCGACAGTGAAGAGGCCGCCTTTGACGCGGTTGGGCGGGGTGGAATTGTGGCCGGTGACGTGGTGGTAATTCGAAATGAGGGACCAAAGGGTGGGCCCGGGATGCGCGAAATGCTTGCCGTGACGGCGGCCATTGTGGGTGCTGGGCTCGGCGACTCCGTTGCGCTACTCACCGACGGGCGATTTTCGGGTGCCACACATGGTCTGATGGCTGGCCATGTCGCACCCGAAGCTGTTGATGGTGGACCGATCGCAGCGGTTCGAGATGGTGACACTGTTGTGTTTGATATTGAAAAACGCATGCTCAACGTGGAGCTAAGCGACGATGAAATCGCGAAGCGGGTGCAGGCGTGGCAGCGACTGGCGCCACGCTACGCAACCGGTGTAATGGCAAAATATGCTCGACTGGTTACCTCGGCTGCGACGGGGGCGGTCACGTAATCTAGTCCAATTGAGCGCGCTGGTGCTTAGTGCCAGTGGAGGCAGTCATGAAACGAACAGGTGCGCAAATTCTCTGGGAAGCTTTAGGTCGTGAGGGTGTTTCGACCGTTTTTGGATACCCGGGCGGCGCTATTCTGCCCGCTTATGACGCGCTGCTCGAGTTTCCGTTGAAGCACGTGCTCGTTCGTCACGAGCAGGGTGCGACACACATGGCCGACGGCTATGCGCGTGCGGGTGGTGGTGTCGGCGTGGCGGTTGCCACGTCTGGACCAGGGGCGACCAACATGGTGACCGGTATCGCAACGGCAATGATGGATTCGTCGCCAATTGTCTGTATCACAGGACAGGTCGGCAGTAAGTTGATCGGCTCTGACGCGTTCCAAGAAACTGATATCACGGGTGTGACGTTACCGATTACGAAACATAACTACTTGATTTCTAGGGCGCAGGACGTTGCTAGGACAGTTAAGGAAGCGTTTTACGTTGCAAAATCCGGCCGGCCTGGACCTGTATTGATCGATATTACAAAGGACGCCCAACAGGCGAGTTGTGAGGTTGAGTGGGACGACTCAGAGGTGAAGTTATCAGGCTATCGCCCTGATTTGCGTGCGACCCGAGAGATTTATCAGCAGGCGATTGACATGATCAATGATGCCAAGCGTCCCATTATCTTCGCTGGTCACGGCATCATGTTGTCGGGTGCGATGGATGTCGTGCGTAGTGTGGCCGAACATGCCAACATTCCGGTCGCAATGACGCTCTTGGGAATTGGCTCTCTACCGGCGCAGCATCCGTTGAACCTTGGCATGATGGGAATGCATGGCGAGGTGTGGGTGAACTCAGCAATTCAGGAAGCGGACCTAATACTGGGGTTTGGCATGCGGTTCGATGATCGGGTTACAGGCAACTTGGCAACTTATGCGCCGAACGCCAAGAAAATCCATATCGATATCGACCCAGCCGAATTTAATAAGAACGTCAAGGTTGACGTCGCCCTAGCTGGTGACCTACGCGTCGTGCTTGAGGAAATGCTACCGCATATTTCGAAAGGTGACCGATCGGCGTGGCTCGGGACGATCGATGAGATGAAGGGTAATGTAGCGGTACGGGATATCCAGAACTTACCCGATAGTGGGCACCTCTACGCTGCGCATGTCATTAATGATCTCTGGCGAGTGACTGAGGGGAACGCCGTTGTTGTGACCGACGTCGGTCAGCACCAAATGTGGGAGGCGCAGTACTACAAGCATGAACATCCGCGGTCACTGATTACTTCAGGCGGGCTTGGCACGATGGGCTTCGCGTTGCCCGCGGCGGTTGGTGCAAAGTTCGCATGTCCTGAGAAAGAGGTCTGGGCAGTCGTTGGCGATGGTGGCTTTCAGATGACCCAGGCTGAACTGTCGACGATCGCACAGGAACAGGTGAAGGTGAATATAGCGATCATTAATAACGGTTATCTCGGCATGGTGCGACAATGGCAAGAGTTCTTTTATGAGCGACGGTATGCAGCGACACCGCTGATTAATCCTGACTTCGTGAAGCTGGCCGAGGCCCACGGTCTGAGTGGCATTGCGGTGACAGAGCGTGCTGGCGTTGTGCCTGGAGTCGAGGCCGCCCGTGAGCAGGCTGGCGCTGTGGTGCTCGACTTCAAGGTCGAACAAGAAGATTCGGTGTTTCCTATGGTACCTGCTGGTGCTGATCTCGATGAAATGATCCGGCGACCGAGCCCGATCGTGGAGACTGCGGCGGACGCGTAGGAGAATAAGCAGCGTCTTGGTCAACCTCCTAGCGATGCACACATAAGGACAGGAAAGACAGTTATGCGCCATACGTTCGCCGTCTACGTCGAAGACCTCCCTGGAGTACTGAATCGGGTCGCTTCACTCTTCCGGCGCCGTGCGTTCAACATCGAGTCGCTTACGGTTGGCCATACCGAAACTGCTGGAGTGTCGCGGATGACAATTGTTGTCGACACGGACGAGCATGGTGCGCGACGCCTTGAGGCGAACCTCTATAAGTTGGTGAATGTGCTGCGAGTCGACGACATCACGCTGCGACCGTCGGTGGAGCGGGACTTGGCAATGATCAAAGTTTTGGCCACGCCTGAGTCGCGTACGCACATCATGCAGCTTGTGGACGTTTTTCGCGCTCGGGTGATAGATGTTGCGCCGGATTCGGTAATCATTGAGACGACGGGCACTGAGGACAAGATAGATGGCTTGGTCGAGGTGCTCAAGCAGTATGGCGTCATCGAGATGGTGCGTACTGGATGTGTGGCCATGGCGCGCGGGCCAAGGCTCGGAGGGTTAGGTGATGTAGCCGAGCGCGCGAGTGGGTTGGGAGACGAAACGTCAACCGACGACAATAACGTTTCGTATTCGGTGTAATTACGGTTCATTTGATTTTTTATTTTTTGTGAGGCGTTGACGAATGGCAAAGATTTACTACGAAAATTCTGCGGATATAGGACTGATTCAGGCGAGGAAAGTAGCAATAATCGGCTATGGGTCACAGGGGCATGCGCACGCACTGAACCTCAAGGATAGTGGAGTTAGCGTAAAGGTAGGGCTCCATGAAGGTAGCAAGTCGCGGGCGAAAGCTGAAGAAGCTGGCGTGGAGGTCACATCGGTAGCTGAAGCAGCGAAGTGGGCTGACGTGGTCATGATTCTGGCGCCGGACACCTCCCAACCGAGGATTTATCAGGACTCCATTGCTCCGCATCTGACCGCTGGCAAGATGCTTATGTTTGGCCACGGTTTCAACATTCGTTTTAAGACGATTGCTCCTCCGGCCAATGTTGACGTTTCAATGATTGCCCCGAAGGCTCCTGGGCATCGAGTGCGGGAGGTCTATCTTGAAGGTGGTGGGACACCGGCACTATTAGCGGTTGAGCAAGATGCCACAGGTGACGCGAAAGCGCTAGCCCTGGCCTATGCAAAAGGGCTGGGTGTGACCCGTGCGGGTGTCATCGAGACAACTTTTAAGGAGGAAACGGAGACTGACCTGTTCGGTGAGCAGGCGGTGCTGTGTGGCGGAGTGAGTGCGCTGGTCAAAGCGGCGTTTGGAACGCTAGTCGAGGCGGGTTACCAACCGGAAATTGCCTACTTCGAGTGTATGCATGAGTTGAAGCTGATTGTTGATTTGATGTACCGCGGTGGCCTGAATTACATGCGTTACTCGGTTAGCGATACGGCTGAGCACGGCGACTATACAGGCGGTCCCCGCGTAGTCACCGATGCGACTCGAGAAGCGATGCGTAAAATGTTAGCCGAGATCCAAGATGGCACCTATGCTAAGAACTGGATCACGGAAGACGCGAACGGTCGCCCATGGTTCAATGAGGTTCGCACGCAAGAGCAGACCCAGCAGATCGAGGAGGTGGGCGATGCTCTGCGAAAGATGATGCCCTTTCTTGACGCTGTGACCATTGCCCCAGGGAACTAAGAAATCTCCGCTCTAACGGCTATCGCTCAAACCGTGCCCCAAGACTGAACTTGGTATGATGGCAGGCCATGAGGAGTTGTTGTTTCCGTTGGTCAGCAGTTTTGATCTTGGCGGTCGTCACTGCCTACGCAGGCGGTCGTGTCGTAACCGCCCAAGACTCGCCTTTTGATCTCCTAATTATCAACGGCCGAATCATGGACGGTACGGGTAATCCGTGGCGTCGAGCCGATATCGGTGTTCGTGATGGTCGGATAGCAGCCATTGGGTTGTTGGGCGATGCTAGGGCCGAACGCCGGATCGATGCCGGCGGTCAACTGGTGACCCCAGGATTTATTGATGTTCACTCACATGCCGGGGAGGGTTTGGCGCGTGAGGGACTCGGTCAGGGGAAGCCGTTGCTGGCGCAAGGGATCACCACCGTTGTCGCAAATCCTGACGGTGGGGGACCAGTTGATCTAGACCAACAACGCCAGTTGTTGGAGTCAAATGGTCTTGGTTTAAATGTCGCACTCCTGATCGGCCATGCTGCGGTGAGGCGTGATGTGCTCGCAATGGCTGACCGCACACCGACCGAAGAGGAAATGGTCGAGATGCAACGGCTCGTGCGACGCGGTATGGAGGCCGGCGCTTACGGGCTCTCCAGTGGACTGTTCTACGCGCCGGGCAGCTATGCGACAACAGAGGAGATTGTTGCACTCGGGTCAGTCGTAGCCGAGTTCGGGGGACTTTATACGAGCCACATTCGTGACGAGTCCAACTATACGGTCGGTCTCGTTGCCGCGGTGAATGAGGTGATTGAGATTGCTGAAGCAAACGGCATGCTCGGCATTGTTAGCCATATGAAGGCATTAGGGCCTGATAACTGGGGGCTTTCAGTTGCTGCGACGACTCGGCTCGATGAGGCACGACGACGCGGAGTTGAAGTGTATGCCGATCAGTATCCGTATGAAGCGTCTTCCACCGGTCTGTCGGCAGCGCTCCTACCGCGCTGGGCACAAGTGGGTGGTCCAGATCAGCTTAGACGACGACTAGCCGATTCGGAGACTCGGATACGTGTTGTTAAGGAAATGCGTGACAACCTTCGGCGTCGTGGTGGTGCTGAGGCGATCGCTGTCTCCTTCTATCAGGCCGATCCTCAGCTAGAGGGGAAGACGCTCTCAGAAATTGCCGAGGAGCGCGGCCAACCGGCTGTCGAGACGGCTCTCGACCTGATCGCCCGCGGCCGGGTTTCGATTATCTCATTCAACATGTCTGAGCGGGACATCGCTCACATCATGCAGCAGCCCTACACGATGACCTCAAGTGATGGCGGGCTGGTACCTATGGGTGCCGGTCGGCCGCACCCGCGTAACTACGGTGCTTTCGCACGAAAACTGGCCCGCTACGTTCGCGAGCGCGAGGTCGTGTCCTTAGAGTTCGCCGTGCGGTCGATGACATCGCTACCGGCGGCGGTGTTTGGCTTGCAGGACCGTGGTGTCTTACGGATTGGTGCTTGGGCTGACATAGTGATCTTTGACCCGGCTGTGATCCAGGATCGAGCGACCTATACGGATCCGCATCAGCTGGCCGAGGGAATCGATGCGGTTGTCGTGAACGGTATCGTCGTCCGTCAGGATGGGCGATTTGTTGATACGCGACCGGGTCAAGTCTTAAGGAAATGAAATAATCCTAAGCATGCCAAACAGATGGTTGTAGTTAGGCAGGCTGGATATGGGAGGCTAGGAGTTTCCCCGCGGCTGAACGAAACTCGTCGGTCCACGCGTGGCCGCCGTCAAATACGACCGACTCCACAGTCGCGCCGCATGACGTGAGAAATGACAGATCGGCGTCGTAGCGCTCCTGCGTAAACCATTCATCGCGTACTCCTCGGCCGATAAGTGTCGGCGGAAGGTCGAGGCTACCTGCCTGCCGAAGTTCGGGCGGAATGTCCCCTGCTAACACAATGAGACCATCCGACTGATGTCTAATGGCAGAGGCAACGCGGTAGGCCATTGAAGCGCCTTGAGAAAACCCTTCAAACACCATGCAACCATTGGTGTCGTGATGTTCCAAGATTTCCTCGACCACTCGATCGATATACCGCAAGTTATCCGCAATTGCCTGCTCCCGGCAAAGCTTGGTCATCCAGCTTGCGACGACGTGTTGGTGTGTTCGGTCGTAGAACCAATGCAGCGCCTGAACGGAGACCACTAACCATGCTGCTATGCCGGGAATCCGTTCAAGCTGACGCAGATGTACGTCGGCGTTTTCTCCGTAACCATGGAAGCCGATGAGAAGTGGGTGAGGCCCTTCGGTATCGGGAAGACGTAGGAGATATCTTCCCTGGGTAGTGGCACTGACCTTCTTGACGGTTGGGTCAGGGTTCGTCATGTGTTACTACCGACGGTCATAGTCAGTTAGTGCTTCAATCAGCACTTGGCCATCTGGTCTAGCGAGCGTGATACCGGCTAAAAAGGCTAGAGTCGGAGCGATATCCTCAGGCGCTGCGATACTTGAGTAAAGTCCAGGAATAACCCCTGGGCCCGCGAGGACGAGCGGTACACGTGTGTCGTAGTCGTAGCCAGTACCATGATCGGCGGCGCGGATCCATGTGTACCAGTAGGGTTTCGGAATGATGACTAAATCGCCGCTTCTTCCACGGTAGTAGCTGCGCGCTACCTGTTGGGTGATTTTGTCGCTAAATGGGCCAGGGTGAAGCTCCTCACCGCGGTAGACGCGTTCAATGCCAGGATATTGTTCGAGAGCGTCGATAACAGCCGCCAGCGTTTTAGGGTTCTCGAGCATTTGGTTATAGACGCCTGGTGCGAAGTAGAACTCGATATGAGTCATTCCAACGGCATACTGGCCGGGTCCTAAGATTGATTCGAGTTTGTCATTGACGTGGGCAATTACATCGCGGCGGTTGATCCGGCCAGCATCGATTCCCATTTCGGTGGCGTGCTCAGGGACCTGTCCGAGTCCGTGGTCTGCCGATAGAGCGACGACGTATCGGTCTCGTCCCACCTTGCGATCGAGATGGTCAAGGAGACGGCCAATTGTCCGGTCGAGTCGGAGATAAATGTCCTGAACCTCCGCGCTGTGTGGACCGAAGTCGTGGCCTACGTAATCGGGAGCAGAAAAGCCCACAGCTAAGTAGTCTGTACCTGCGCCGGCGCCAAGTGAGAGAGTATCTACCGCTGCGCTAGCGAGACCCGCCACGTATTCGTCTGCCCATGGACTGCGTCGCCACGCGTTGTAAAATTCTCGGTCTGGCGTGTCCCCCATGGCATGTGCGAAGTTTTCATTTTCCACCGAGGCGGTCCTTGCCTGATCAGGTAAGGGTGTCCACACGCCCCCGAGGACATCTTCAACTGGATGAGCCAGGATGTAGTCAGCGATGAACGGAACCGGTGCGTCCGTGAATGCCGTGGATGTCGTCCAGACGTTTCCTGCATCAAACCACGCGACGGCATCACCGCCTTGGCCAGCCAAAGGCACGGCGGCACGCGCTTTAACGGCAAAGGCTGCGACCTGTGCTGGCGGGTCGTTCTGTAAACGGAGTTCGTCAGCTAGGGTCGGCATCAACATGCTAGCTGGACCATGTTGTTCCCTGGCGTCAGGCCCATAGGATATGGTCACGACGTTGTCATCGGCCGTGCAACGGACGCGCTGTCCTGCCGTAGGGTCCCACCAGCCGTCCAGTATCATGCCGTGTGTTCGCGGAATGGTGCCGGTCGCAATTGTTGCGTGGCCCGCGCAGGTCAACGTGCCGAAGTAAGAATGCTTGGCCTCGCGAAAGACGGCGCCTTCGTCGAGCAGGCGGCGAAGGCCTGCGCTCCACTGATCACCGTAGCGTTCGAATGAGTCACTACGCATCTGGTCCACCACGAGGATGACAATCAACGACGGTGGTGGAGTCTGGGCGCTGAGTGACCCGGCGATCAAGCTGACAAGAACTAATACCAGGCCGGTGAATGTATGCGTGCGCAGAACGTGCATCCAGAACATCGAGTAATTGAGATTGGCGTCTCTGGATTATACCTCGCGCTGCGACTCTCGAGACACGACCCTTGTGTCAGAATTAGCGGCGCCCATTATTTTTTACACGGGCGTGCGAGCAATTGTCTATCGGTCGGCCCAGTCGAAGAAGTTTTAGTTCCCTGAAGTCGTCAGATCGAGTACCGATTACAATTGTGTAAGCTATTGGGCGGTGACTACAAGGAGTTTGCCTGATGCATAAAACTGAAATGCCTAGCTTAGCGGAGGTCCTGCCAGGCCATGCCGAGCCGATGTATGTACCCGAAACGCATTTCATCAACGGAAACCGTTTGTTGCCACCGTTCCCAGTTGGGTTCCAGTTAGCCATGTTCGGCCTTGGATGTTTCTGGGGAGGGGAGAAGGCATTCTGGGGCCTGCCTGGCGTGTACTCGACAATGGTCGGTTACGCTGGAGGTTCGACAGCCAATGCGACGTACTCGGAAGTGTGTACTGGACGCACAGGCCATAACGAGGTGGTCAGAATAGTCTTTGATGCGACAACGATCACATATGAGGCACTGCTTCGAACGTTCTGGGAATCACACGACCCGACTCAGGGTATGCGACAGGGAAACGATGTCGGCACTCAGTATCGCTCAGGAATTTACGTCTATGACGCGAGCCAACAGCACCAAGCTGAGGCGACGCTCGTGGCTTACCTTGGTGCGCTCACCGCCGCTGGCCGCAGTACGCCGATCACGACTGAGATCGTTGAGGCGCCAGACTTCTATTATGCTGAAGAATACCACCAGCAGTACCTGGCGAAGAATCCCAACGGTTACTGTGGTCACGGGGGGACCGGTGTAGTGTGTCCATCTACTACACTCTAAACCGGCTTGACTTGCGGATTATCGCGTGGCCAATGACCTGGTAGGCTGAATGGGGTGCTTCACCTCACCTCAACGTTTCAAGCCGGCTCCGACGTCGATTTTGACCTCCACCAGAAACCTTCGAAAGTTTGAATAAGTCGCCTCACCGTTGACCTCGATACTGCGGCGAGCGAGTCGTTCACGTGTCGTGATTGGCCGTAGGCGAACGAGATAGCGCTCTGTCATTTTCGCAGGCACGAGGATGCCAAGTGTATCGTCTGGACGATAGGTCACGCGCATTTCGATCTCTAAATCGACAGCGTCGTCTTCGGTACGAAAATCTGTTTGAATAACGCGCCCGGTTGACGGTTCGATCCACACCTTGCCGTGGCCCAAAAGGTCCTTACCGTTACCGCCCGTGATAAGAGCGGGTGGCTTGTTTTCTTCGAATTCAATCTCCCACGTGTTGATTTCTCCAATGCGCTGATTGTCATCCTTTCGGAACTCGAAGCGCGGTTGTTCTGTGACGGAAAGGACTTGTAGTGCCATCGTTGGCACGTTGGTATTACGAGTGATCGCTCCAATGTTAAAACGGGCACTCTCAGCCATGAGTCGTCGCCGTAGCTGCCCTGTAATTCTCGGTGATTTCAGGAAAAGCTCCTCTAAGCGCTGCTGTCGGTCCGGGACCTCTTTTCCATCGACCTTAATGACGTCTCGGAAGGCCAGCCAGGGCTCCTGTAGTCCAGGAGTGCTCAGGACTAACAGGTCTGAAACCATCCGGCGGGTCAGCCTGCCGTCAGACACTTGAAGGTAATGTTCTTCAGCGATCACACTGCCGAGGTCAGTTTGATATCGATCGACGTAGGCGGCTGCCCGCTCCAGCACGGTTTCAAGGGTCGGTTCTTGTGCTGCGCTAATCAGTGGAAACACTGCAACGATCGCCGCCATGGTGAAGAGTCGCGGTATTCGATCACTGTTCATGCTAGCGGCCTTTGGTGGTGTGGGATGGCCACCGGAAATGGTCGGGGCGCCCGGATTTGAACCGAGGACCTCCTGCTCCCAAAGCAGGCGCGATACCAGGCTACGCCACGCCCCGTTGACAACTGATTCTACTGGGTTTAACGCCTAACAGCTAGAAGCGTCGGGTCATCGGGTAACCGAGTTCGACTTGACGATGAAACAACGCAGGGACGCGAGGCTTTATGTTTCCCATAACGCTGTGTTAGTGGCTAGGTAATTACGCAGGGCACGCACTGCTTTTCCTCGATGGCTGACAGCAGCTTTTTCTTCTCTTGAGACCTCAGCTAGGGTCTTGCCATAGGGAGGGTAGTGAAAGATCGGATCGTAGCCGAAGCCTGCCGCTCCCGACGGTTCATCAGCGACCTGGCCTTCGACGATTCCGCGGGTCTCAAACAGGATGTTTGAACCACGTACCACAACCAATGCGCACACGAACCTCGCCCGGCATCTTAACCGTTCCGCATTTGCCAGTCGGGTATAGATCGCCTTGAACCTCTCAGAATAACTATCGCCGTTGAACCGCGCTGAATGGACGCCTGGCTCTCCGTTCAATCCGTCAATCTCTAGTCCAGAATCTTCTGCTAGGGTCAACTGCCCGGTCGCGGCCGCGTAATGCAGTGCCTTTTCACGGGCGTTCGCGACGAACGTGTCACCGGTTTCATCGGGCACAATTACGGGTGGGAAGTCGCTGAGCGAGACGAGGTCGACGTCGAGTCCGGTCAAAATGGAACGAATTTCACTGAGCTTGTGAGCGTTGGTTGTAGCCACCAAGAGTTGCATCGGACTGCTACATCATGCCTTCGTGAGGTAAGCACCAACGATTTCACGCTGTTGCTCGATGAGTTGCCGGATGCCCTCGTCTGCCAAGCTAAGTAGTTGGTTTAGGGTGTCTCGTTCGAAAGGGGCACCTTCAGCAGTGCCTTGGACTTCGATGAAGCGGCCATCACCAGTCTTTATGATGTTCATGTCGACCTCGGCCACCGAATCTTCGCTGTAAGCGAGGTCGAGCATCGGCACACCTGCTACGACTCCGACGCTTGTTGCGGCGACGTGGTCGAGCACCGGCATCGATGTAATCTGGCCCCGTTCTCGCATGCCTTGGACGGCGAGCACGAGAGCCACGAAGCCTCCGGTGATAGCGGCAGTACGGGTGCCACCGTCTGCCTGAATGACATCACAATCGATCCAAACAGTACGTTCACCGAGGGCTTCGAGTTTTGACACTGCACGTAGCGACCGACCGATGAGTCTTTGAATTTCGTGAGTACGACCGCCCACTTTTCCTTTTGTTGATTCCCGGGTCGAACGTGTTGTTGTGGCCCGCGGAAGCATACTGTACTCCGCTGTTATCCAACCCTTACCACTATTACGGAGAAACGGCGGAACTCGATCTTCGACGCTGGCACTGCAAATCACGCGGGTACGCCCGACTTCAATCAGTACGGACCCTTCAGCATGGAGGAGATAATTTGGCCTGAGTTGTGTTGGACGAAGCTCGTCTGGCCGACGTGCGTCCTCTCGGGTTGGAATCGTCATTAGCGTGTCATGAAAACGGTCAGGGGACTGTGATATCACCGACCTCAGGTGATGCTAGATCAACCCATTCCGCTCGCGGTGTTATGGGACGCCTGAGGTCAACGTGACCGGCGAGTGTATCCACTTCCCGTCCTTCGATCAATATTTGTACCGCCCGGATGCTCGGTACGTTGACAGTGACCGCATTGACGATCGTGTAGACAGTCAGTAATTCGCCCAAGGAACCACCGGAGTGTTTGGAACTGATTTCTCGGCTCAAATTAACAAAGGCATCGCCGCGGTCAGTGAGGTAGACCGCACGGACCAATGTTCCTTCGGGTATTGTTGAAGTTAGCGGCGGTTCAACTCCGAGAAACTGTGCTTCGAGGACATGACGGGCCTGTTCTACCGGCGCATCGCCCTCGACCACATTGCGCTCGACCCCCATCAGTCGCTCGCCATCGTCAGAGACATAAAATAACGTTGCCGTGGTTAGTCGGGCCAGCTCGGTGGGCGCTTCACGTGGTACCATCGCCTCTGTGTCTTGGTTGTTTTCGTAGAGGTCGGGTACCGTGACGAAAAGCACCCACGCACTGAACATCCCAGCTGCGACCACGACCAAGAGCCAGCGCCATCCTCGGGTGGTCACGGTTCCTCCCAAAATGCGTTACCGACCTCAGGACTAATCGGTTGTTCGACGTGGACCCGAAAGCCGACGACGCTTTCAAAGAGTGCCTGGACCAAAGTTTCCCGAAAGGAGCCCGAGGTTAGCTTCTGCTCCTCATTAGGATTCGACAGAAAACCCAATTCTACTAGCACTGCCGGCATATTTGCGCCAGTCAGGACTCGAAGTGGAGCAGCCTGCGACCGACTCGGTCTGACATCGACCAGAGTGCGCAATTGCGCATCAACAATCGCCGCGAACATCGCTGATTGGTCTATGTGGCTGATTTGCGCCATTTCCCATGACACAGCTTCGATGTTACGCAAGCCACCACCTAACACTGAGACACTCCGATTGTCAGAGCCTTCTCGAGAAGTTCCGCTTGCGTCGTCGAGACTCAGATACGAGACCCCGGCACCGGCTGGGAGAGGAGTGAGTGCTGCGTTTGCGTGCAAGCTGATGAATAGATCAGCCTTATTGTTGTTTGCGATGGCTGCTCGTTCGTCAAGACGAACCATTCGGTCGTCGTTACGCGTCATCACCACACGTAGACCGAGACGACTTTCGATTGCACGTTGAAGTCGCTCCGCTACCTGGAGCGTGACTTGCTTTTCGAGAACGCCACTTGGTCCAACAGCGCCGTGGTCGTCCCCACCGTGCCCAGGGTCGAGGACTATTGTGCGCACGACAGTTGGTGCTGTGAGTTCAGTAAGCGGGGGAGTGGTCTCGTTGACCGAAGGCTGCGAGGGAGTGCTCGCGGCAGTTATTTCGCTGGTTACACTTTCGGACAATACGCTGACCAGTAGGGTCGACGTGCCAGTGACACTATTTCCCAGGGCAGATTGAAAACTTGCATATTCAGAACCTAGGTTGATGGTCAACCAAGATGGTTCGGGACCACGCTGAATGCTGGTAACCAGTGAACCCGAACCCGCTTCTGGTAGCGAAAGGTCGAGGGCGTCGGCTTCGAATTTGACGAGTAGGTGCTGTTGATCCTCCTCAATCGTGTAGGGCGCCGGTGGGGTGACTTCAAAAATGATTTGGACCCGACCATTGCCGACTGTGTATCCCACATCCACAGTGGGAACGCGTAGATCCCCAACGATGACGAGTCCCGACTGCTGCCGCCGTTCGATCGAAGTGTTGATAACGAGTCCTAGCACCCGATCCAGAAACTCGATTGGAACATACCAGCCACTGGAGGTACGGACCGGAGGCGAAGGAAGGGTGACAATGCGACCGCCCACCGACGCGAGGTTCTGCGTGGCGGGGAGGACGACCACTTCGTCGCGGTAGGCGACGGTCAGGCCGTCAGCCAGCGAATCCTCTTGTACACTCAGGCCAAACACCGAGGCGAGGTCACTTAATGCGACCATCTGACGGTTGTTCACTTGTGCGACTGCCACGGTCTGATGACCGGTAGCCATCATTACCGTCAGTGATTGTTGTTGGGCTTGGGTTGGACGGTCGGTGGCCTGTAGGACCGTGCCCAATAGGCAGAGCACGAGTAGCAGTGGCCATCTGACGCGATGAGTGAGACGCTCTCCAACCATCCGGATAAATCGAAACCAACGATTATTCAATCACAACCTCGGCACTGAAGTGGTTAGCTGACTTGGTATCTGCAGTACGCCGCGTGGCGTGTAATGCCACATTTCTCGGCAGCGACAGATCGTTCACGCGAGACTCCCCAGCGGAGGAAATGTGTCGGGCATCGTTGGCCGAGGGGAATCATCCGGCGCCAGCACCGACTTTCGATACTGTGCGCTAGCGCACGTCGTGCCAATGACCGTGTTCGGGCGACCAAATTCTATTGACCTCTGTCCCCTCACGCGCGTTCGTCATGGAAATAACGATACCAACGACCCCGCCGAGTAGAAGGACTGCGAACAGTAGCATGGCTGTCCTAGAGTTCAGTGGCCCGTCCTTGGCCATGCAGCATTTCTTATATTTCTTGCCACTCCCGCAGGGGCAAGGTGCATTTCGCTCGGCTTTCACTGAGGCTTCATTCTATATGCCAAGGCCCATTAATGGCGAGTCATCTGACGGGGCTATGTCACTGGTCTGCCACGGTAGCATCAATGGAAAACACAGCAACCCCGACATTGCTACGAGACGGAGCCGGCAGTTGTGCGCCCACAATTCGACAGCACCAGATAGCTGAACTTACGAGATGCTGAAAAAATCAGAAAGAGATCCGTGCATCGAGTCGGGTTCGTTTGTGTAGGGTGTTGAGTTGCCCTGCTGCAATCGACAGCCTCTTCGTTAAAATGACATTGAAATCGACGTGTATTCCCGGCACCACCATATACGACACGCTAGGCTTATGCATTGACAGGTTGGTTCCGCGGTTGTCGGAATACGAAAAGGCTGAGAGTGCAGCATCCCGCTCGACCCGAGCGAAGGTATAGGTGAATTGAAACGAGCCTGGTTCTGACGCACGACCGATCGCTGCGGTGACCCAGACGCCGAAGTCCTCGTCTGTGGCTGCCTTGGTGTTCTTCACCATGTTAGCGGTGAGTTGGAGGGGGTAGCTTGGATGGCCAGTACTCACAGTGGCGCGAGCGATGATATCTAGGAGGTTGAAGCCAGATGTGAATCCGGTCGTGTTGCCCTGCGCATTCACACTGAGTGCGTTGGTATTGCGTCCGACATCTTTTGATATCTGAGCAAGTGCAACAGCATTGACATCACGAAACGCATAATCGGCAATGGAGAGATGCCAGCTCACAGTTTCGAGTGATATTCCAACTTCGCCGTAGCCGGCGAACAGAAAGGCGTCTGGGCTTGTATTGTTTTCCTGAAGGGGTACCTGGGCGGCCACGAATTTGACCGAGACCGGCCCAGTTGTGTTCCGAAACTGCTGGTAAACGCCCTCCCAGTTGAGGTCATTATCGAAGGTCATCTGAGTTCGCGTCACTGGCAACCCGAACTTTCCTCCGCCAATCGTGACAGCGTTTGATGGGCTGTATGTGAGGAATGCTCGATCGAGATTCATTGGTTTTGTAGTTAACAGGTCGGTCATGGTTTGGTTTGTGGAAATCGGATTTCCAACGTCGCCAGAAGCGAGACGAATGCCAAAGTGGACATCGTTGTTGATCTCAGTGTCCAGTGCTAGGCGTGCTCGAATCCGGAGGCGTTGGCGAGCTCTTGTATCATCTTGAAAAAATCCCTCGTGTCGCACACGAAAATCTCCACCAATGGTGATGCGCTCAGACCAGCTTGATTGTGCCGAAACTGCAGTTGCGCCTAATACCATAACGGTGAAGGCGTACACAGCCGCCAACCGTTGAACTACTCTGCGCATAAATCCGACGTTGAACATGAAATTCCTCTCGCTACTGTATGACTTCCTCAAGCGTCCCTGCACCGTCGGCAGATATTGTCCCGACCGTCTTTGCAGCGAAACGACCACTAAAGAGGACATACTCGCGGTTGGAACGTAGGACGTAACTGATTTCCTGTACAACAAGGGTATTTATCGACCAAAGAGATTCTAGTTGCGGTGCCTGATCATTGCCGATGCTAGTGTCGTTCACCGATATCCTGCTGTGAGTACTCGGTGTCGGTCGACCGGCCGCCTTCAAAGCGATCAACAATCGTTGCGGTCACGAGGTCACCGCCGACGTTTAGCGTCGTCCGGCACATATCGAGGATCCGATCGACACCAAGCACGATGGCGATCCCTTCAACTGGCACCCCTACGATTCCGAGCACCATCATTAGGAGTGGGATTGAACCACCTGGGACGCCAGCTACGCCAATCGCTGTCACTACCGACATGAGGATCACGATCAGTTGACTACTGAGAGGGAGATTTACACCGAAAACCTGCGCGATGAACAACACCGTTACCCCTTCGAACAACGCTGTACCGTTCATATTCATCGTTGCGCCGAGGGGCAGCACGAATCCTGCTACCGCTTTGGAGATGCCCAGTTCCTCACGCGCGACCCGCATCGTTGTGGGCAAAGTGGCGTTACTGGAGGAAGTGGAGAACCCAGTGAGGATCACGACCCGCGCGCGTTTCATAAATTCGATTGGATCACGCTTGGCCACGAATCTTAGAATCAGCGAATAGCCCACGATGAAGAAGATCGCGAGGCTGCCAACGACGGTCATTATGTATTTCAATAAATTAAAAAGAATTTCGAAGCCGAAGCGCGCGGTTACACTGAAAATTAAACAGGCTACGCCTAACGGTGCCACTTTCATTACCAAGCCGATAATGGCGATTGTGACTTGGCCGAGGCTTTCAAGAAAATTCAGTAACGGCTGCCCTTTTTCCTTGGGCACGATGGTCAGCCCAACCCCGATCATTAAGGCGAAAAAAATGACGGCGAGCATCTCGCCATTGGCCGCAGCCTGGACCGGATTACGGGGCACAATCCGTACGAATAGATCAATGCCAAATGCCCCGTCGGCGAGTCCCATTGCGTCCGAGTCACCTTGGTAGGTCTCCATAAGCCGTTGGGTCACTGAGGCGTCGAGTCCCTCGCCCGGCTTCATGAGATTGACGGCTGTCAGACCTAAGACCGTTGAGAGCGCCGTCAAGCTCAGGAAGCTCAACATCGCGACAACACCAATGCGTCCTAGGCGTTTAAGGCTACCTAACCCTGCAATCCCAACCGACAACGTCGACACGATGAGTGGAATGACCACCATGATCAACGCGTTCAACCAGACACGCCCGATCGGTTCAGTCACCGAACTCACAAATTGTTCTGTCGCGGGAGAGCCATCCGTTGACAAGTTGATGACGATGCCGAGCACCGCACCAACTATCAGGCCCAGGAGGATTTTTGTGTGAAGAGCCATAATGTGATGATTACACACCTGTCAAGACGTCTTCATCATAGTAATCGACTTTGTGTAAGGGCATGACCACACTAGAGAGCACGTTCAGCACATGCCCACCGATCCGTTTGTAATAGCGTGTGGCTAAGACTAGCACGGTTGTAGTGCTTGCATCGTAGTCCGATTGACTGATCCGTCTGACAAGCGCGTCGCACCGATGAGCAGCATCCCGACCCTGGTGAATCAATTCAATTGCTCGTTCACGATTGGATGATGCGAACACTTCCGCCGCCACCTGAAAGGAGGTTTCCACGCCTTGCCGAATTTCCTGCAATTCCTGCACGAGCGCATCTTTAGGTAATGGTCCTGAACGAATATCGACGACCTCTGCCAAGTTTTTAGCGTAGTCGCCGAGACGTTCGACGTCCTTCACAAGACTCATTAACAATAGCGAATAGGGAACATCAGGCGTCTTGCCTTGAATAGAAAGGTGTGACACGACTTTTTTCCGAATTTCGCGCTCCAGCTTGTTCACTTGCACATCGTCTTCGTAAATGCGAGTGCGATCTTCAGCCGAAGTTTTTTCTCCAAAGCAAATCCCACCAGCTGACAAGGTCATATTGCAGGTCAACTGAAGCATCTCCTTGAAAGAGGCGCCCATGGTATGAAGTGGATTATCAGCGCGGAAAATACTAAGTAGTTCGCTGAGCATTCTCACCTCCTCCTCTCACTTTAATAACTGCGTTACATATATCAGCAGTGCTGGAAAACCGTAAAACATAGTCGCGACATAGAACAGAGCTAACTTCTTGGACCTAACAGCCGCCGCTGCAAGCATTCTGGCGGCCTGCAGTGGCACCTGACGAATCCTTCTAACGGGATAAATCAGTATCGTTCCGCTAAGGTTGAAAAACAAGTGCACTATGGCGATCTCGACCCCAGCCAAAGCATTCGGTCCGGACACGGCCAACGCGGCACCCATCGCAGTTATGGTCGTTCCGATGTTTGCACCGATCGTAATCGGAAACGCCTGTTCTAGCTTGAGGACGCCAGCGGCAGCTAACGGAACCATAATTGACGTCGTAATCGAACTCGATTGCACCATGACGGTAACGATGACCCCAATCGCCATCGCGAACACCGCACTTGAACCAAGCGCACTGGCCACCGCGGTTTCGATGCGTGAGATTACCAAGGAACGCATCAATTTTACGATTAGCCAAAGTGCTACAAAGATCAGCGCCGCGCTGATACCGACCAAGAAAAAAGCTTGTCCCCACTCTACGTTGAATATTGCTTCCGCTAAGCTCTGGATAGGGGTAAAAGCAAAGCTCAACAATGCCTTGAATGGGCTCTCATATGTGAAACTACCTATTCCGACAACTACCGTAGACAAGAATCTTGCAGTGCTCTGCAGATAGCCTGTCATTAATTCCAATGGCAGTAAGACCATTACCGCCAAGATGTTAAAGAAGTCATGGCAGCCGGCCATCGAGAACGCTCTTTCGAACTCGTCGCGCCGTCCCATGTGCGCCAATGAGACAACCGTACAGGTAACCGTCGTCCCAATATTGGCACCCATAATCATCGGAACAGCATTAGCTAACGGCAGAGGGTTGTCCGGTGCGGCTACCAGTCCAACGATCATGGACGTCGACACCGATGAACTCTGCACTAGCGTTGTGGCCAGCACCCCTACGAAGATCCCGACAAAGGGATTTGCAGTCAGACTGAAGAAGCTGTCTAGGAAATCTGTACCGAACAGCTTGAATCCATCGCCGAGCCCTTTGACGCCAAGCAAAAATACGAAAAGTAAAAACACAACCGACAGAACCCGTCGGATGACAGATGTGAGTTCTTGCTTTTCAGACGATGTGTGTCTTGTCATTCAGCTTTACGAACTGAGTGAAGGAAGGAAAAGTACGAACGTCCCTTTTAAGATTGTGGGTTCGGAGAGTCTTGGACGTTCATACACCGCAGGAAAAAACGACCTGCAAAAAACCGTGGGGATTCTAGGTCAGGCGTATAGGATTGTCAAGGCGAAAACTACAAGATATAGACAAAAAAGTTAAATGTACCACAAGATGTTGAAAGATATGGACTAATCCTGATTTTGCTCGATGCAAGCGGAAAATCGATCTTGTGGGCCTATTGCCCGCGACGAGGGTCAAGGGGGCAACCTCTCGCCGCCCCCTTAACCGTTCGCTGCGCTTTAAGGTAGAGCCATGGCGGCCAGCCCGTCACTGAGTTGAACGATGACGTGCTGTTTGCCTTCATGTACCCAGGTCGACATGCCATACCGGGTGGTCCCAGGAATTTCAACAGCACCCAAACGGTCCCCAGTGCGCTTGTCGATCGCGAAGATGTGCGGGATACCATCACTGGTCTGACCAGAAGCGAAGAGGAGTGTGGGTGTCACGGTCATCGCAGCGTGGCCACGTCTTCCAGGATTACTAGGCACGTTGTTGACTCCCTGCAGGAGAGGGTGGTTGCGGATGGCTTCCTGCTGTTCTTCTGACGCATCGCCGTTCGGGATCACCCAAAGGTACTCGCCGGTGTTTAGGTCGATTGCACTGATCCGCCCGATGGGTCCCTTCCAGATCGAAAGACCGTCGATACTTTCCGGGTTGGCGCCAGAACGCCGGCCCCCGCCACCACCCATGCGGCTACGGGAAAAGGCGACGACGGTCGTCCCGGTTTGGGCTGGGCCCTCTTGCGGGGAATCAATACCAGGGGCCACTGATACGTCACTGCAACCGCTATGTGACGTAATGAAGATAACCCCTGACTGTGGGTCAGCTACGGGCGGACCGGAGATGTTCACACCGCCCGTACCCCCGGGGCAAACACGGGCTGGTCCGAGCCCTTGCTCGTTACCAATATGCGTGGGCGGATTGAAGAGAGGTGCGAAGGAATTTTCTCGTTGCGCAACGGCCAACGCGCGCTGTCTGATATCTGGGGTGTAGTCAATCAGGTGTTCCTCGGTACGCCCCTGTAGGTCGAATGGCGCTGGTTTAGTCGGGAACGGCTGTGTTGGCGAGAGTCGCTCGCCCGGCACGTTCGATTCAGGCACTTCACGTTCCTCGATTGGCCAGATGGGTTCTCCGGTCTCTCGGTTCAACGCGTACAGGAACGCCTGCTTAGTAGCTTGGTAGATACCCTTGATTTCCTGGCCATCAACGGTGACGTCCAAAAGGACCGGAGCCGTTGGGGTGTCGTAGTTCCAAATATCGTGATGCACCATTTGGTAGTGCCATGCCCGTTCACCAGTTTTAACGTCCAGTGCGATGAGACTTGCGGAAAAAAGATTATCGCCAGGGCGGAACCCACCATAAAAGTCCAGCGTGGCACTGTTGGTAGGGATGTAGACCAAGCCAAGCTCAGGGTCGGCTGACATGGGTGCCCAGGAAGAAACATCACCCGTCCACATCCAGGCGTCGTTTAACCAGGTCTCGTGACCGACTTCTCCAGGCCGTGGAATGACGTTGAACTTCCACAGAAAATCACCGGTCCGTGCGTCGTAACCCAGAATGTCTCCCGGCACCATTTCCTGCCGGGTCTGGTTGTAGCCTTGCTCAGCTGAGTTACCCACGACGACCACATCGTTGACGACGATCGGTGGTGAGGAACTGGTGATGTAGCCAAGCTCAAGGGGGATCCCGGTGTATGGGTCGTAGGGCTGATTCGCGTTGAGCCAGGGACCCCAGTCCTGGATTAAATCTGCGACGAGGTCGACCGTGCCGGTTTGTCCAAAACCTTCGATCGGCACGGGCGCACCCCAATTCTCAAGCGGTCGTCCTGTTTCTGCGTCTAACGCGTGCAAGAAGAATGCTGGGCTAGTGATGAAGATGACCCCGCGGCCGTCGACCTTGGCATAGGCGACGCCCTTACCATAACCCTGCCGCATGGAATACTCGAAGCGGGGAGTGTTCGGCTCGGTGAAGCTCCACAGCAGTTCGCCTGTCTCTGGGTCGAGAGCGATCACATGACGGCGATTACCGGTGACCGTGATCAGTTTGCCACCAACATAACTCGCCGTGGCGCGGTTGGTGCTGGGCCCAAAACTTGATGCGTCCCACTCCCATGCCACCTCGAGGAACTCAAAATTTGATGCGTCGATCTGGTCCGCTGGGGAATAGCGTGTGTGCCAGGCATCCCCACCGAGGTATGGCCACTCAGTATTTTCGCTCGCGGGGTCCTGCGCTCCGGCGACCATGGGTAGGGTCAGCAGGATGGTACAGGTGAGGGCGAGCCACATCCACAGTAGTCTTGAGCTTTGCCTCTTGCTTCTCATCACTCCTCCTCGAATTCTGTTGAGCGAACGGGAAGTAGATCGTCGAAATTCTAACCCAGTCAGGGAGATATAGGGGAAACGGTGCTAACCTTTCTTTTGTATACCCAGTTTGCCCAGAGCGGTTGAAGCGCATATCACAAGCGATGAATACTCGTGGTTACGTCATTGTTACCGCCTCGTATTGGGCTCTGACCTTGACGGATGGTGCGCTCCGTATGCTGGTGACGTTGTACTTTCACCAGCTTGGTTACACTTCGCTCGACCTTGCCCTACTCTTTCTTCTCTACGAGTTTTGCGGCATTCTCACCAACTTGCTTGGTGGGTGGCTTGCGGCACGCTTAGGTCTGCGCGTCACACTCCTGGCCGGCTTGTGGTTGCAAGTCGTGGCCTTGCTGATGCTCTCGTTCGTGCAGCCAACGTGGACACTGGTGTTATCAGTTGGCTATGTAATGGCCGCTCAGGCGCTCTCGGGTATCGCTAAGGACTTAATGAAGTTGAGTTCCAAGAGTGCCGTCAAATCTTTTGTGTCTGGACAAGATGCATCCACTTTGTTTCGATGGGTTGGCTGGTTGACTGGCTCCAAGAATGCTCTCAAAGGATTGGGTTTCTTTATGGGCGGCGTGATGTTGGACACAATCGGTTTTTCCTTTTCGCTCTGGGTCATGGCTGGCGGACTCTTGGCCGTTTTGGTGCTGGCGACAGGGCAGCTAACGAGAGACCTTGGCAGGAGTAAGCGCCAAGTGACCTTTTCACAGATATTTTCCAGACGCCCCGCAATCAATATTCTTTCACTTGGTCGTCTCTGTCTGTTCGGTTCACGTGACGTTTGGTTCGTCGTGGCACTGCCGCTATTTTTAATCGATGTGATGGGCTGGAGCTTCGCGTGGGTCGGTGCCTGTCTCGCAAGTTGGATTATCGGCTACGGCTTGGTGCAAGCGGTTGCGCCTAAGGCTTTGAGTATTGCTGGCGAGTCAGTCATAACTGCTCGGACAGCTCAAATCTGCGGCAGCGTGTTGATAGTGGTGTCTGGCGGTCTAGCCATGGGTGCCTCGAATGTTATGCCGTCGATTGGCGTAGTGCTCACAGGTCTTGCCGCGTTCGGTATTGTCTTTGCTCTAAACTCATCCGTGCATTCGTATCTGGTGCTGGCGTACGCTGAATTTGATACGGTGGCAATGGACGTTGGTTTTTATTACATGGCCAATGCGGCAGGACGGTTGCTCGGCACGTTGATGTCGGGATGGTTATACCTGGAGACCGGACTGGCAGGGTGTTTATGGATGTCTATGGGTTTGGTTGTAACGGCCACCGGCCTTATGTTCGCCTTGCCGCCCATTAAGTATGCATCGGCGCCGACATCGAAATGAGCGGTTGCGCAAGCATCGCGCGCGTAATCGCGAACATTTACTGCTGCCCTCCCGAGAGATCACCAGCACGCTGGTGCTGACGTCTATGCAAGTTCGGAAGACGCTCGAAGAGACGATCTCGATCCGTCGCGACGTCGTCCTTATCGGAACGCGTGTACGCGCCCATGTCGAGATTCTCTCTCACCGTCATTTCGAGGAACACCCGACGGCCTGCAGGGTAA
Organism: Vicinamibacterales bacterium; assembly: GCA_036012125.1. NCBI lineage: Bacteria > Pseudomonadati > Acidobacteriota > Vicinamibacteria > Vicinamibacterales > Vicinamibacterales bacterium. The sequence goes on from DASCOS010000035.1 coordinate 61,077, forward strand.
CGTCCGCCGTCTCGAGCGCGGCCTTGAGTTTCTCGGTGAGCCGTTCCGCCCCCTGGGTGTCGCCGTGCACGCAGACCGTTTCGGCGGCGAGGGTGACAGTCGAGCCGTCAGTCGCCTGGACCGTGCCTTTGAGCACCATCTGGAGCACGCGTGAGACGACCCGCTCAGGGTCATGGATCACCGTCGCAGCCTCTCGACGTGAGGCCAGAGCACCGTCGGGTGTATAGGCGCGGTCGGCGAACGCCTCCGCCGCGACCCTGAGGCCGGCAGCACGTCCGGCGATGAGAAGTTCCGAGCCTGCTAGGCCGAAGAGGATCAACGAACGGTCAAGGGTAGCAACGCCGCGTGCAATCGCGGCCGCGATGTCGGCGTCGCGCGCGGCCAGATTGTAGAGCGCACCGTGCGCCTTGACGTGCTGTAGCCGCGTCCCCTCGGCTGCGGCGAGGCCGGCGACCGCGCTGACTTGATACATGACGAAGTCCTCAACCTCGTCCGGTGTCACCTTCATCTCGCGTCGCCCGAATCCGACCAGGTCGGGAAACCCCGGATGCGCGCCAATCGCCACGCCAGACGCGAGAGCCAGTCGGATCGTCCGTCGGATCACCGAGGGATCCCCGGCGTGAAAGCCGCAGGCAATGTTCGCCGACGTGATGCTCCGCATCACGCACTCGTCGTTGCCGATGGTGTAGGAGCCGAACGACTCCCCCATGTCGCAATTGAGGTCGATTCTCATGAAGAAAGTTGGGTCAGCACTTGGTGGGGAGGAGCCGAAGTGTGGAATTCAGCCTTCGCCCAGCCCGATCGTAGACAACCCGACGGCGTTGTCAAGTCACGCGAGAGGCTGGCAGCATCGGGGAAGTGCCCCCGCCTTTGCACGGACGCCAGTAGCTGCCTTGCCTGATCTGTCAGACCTGTCCGTAGCCCTATGAGTTCTTCCGCAGCCTGCTAGAACCCGTATTCCAGTCCCAGATAAGAGCTTCGGCCGACCTCGTTGACCCGCTGCCTCATGAACGGGTTCAGCGAGTTCAGATGGGTCGCGTAGGTCTCGTCAGTCAAGTTTTCCACTCCCAGCTTCACCGACACCCCCCGACCGAGTGCGATGCTGGCCCGCAGATCGAGAACGGTCCAGCCCTCGGTCGCCTGCTCGAGCCGCGTCGTGGCCACCCGGTTCTGAGCGCTCGCCACCGTCACCCCCAGCTCGATCCAGCGTTGCAAGTCCCGGGTGTGCGCCTGAATCGCATAACGCTGCTCGAACGGCTCGATCCCGAACACCGGTTCGTTGAGCTCTTCGTCCTCAGCCCAGACGTAGCTATACGAGGCGCTCACGTCCGCGTAAGGGCCGAGATCCGACTCGGCCTGCAGCTCGAAGCCGGCGAACTGGGCTTCGCTGCCGTTGATGTAGCGAAAGACCGTGTTCGGGCTGAGCGGCAGCCGTTTCGGCAGCGACTGGTCAGGCACGACGGTGATGTAGTTGTCGATGGTGCGATAGAAAATGTCGGCGGTGATCGACGCTCGCGCCACCTGGAACAGACTGCCGACATTGACCTCCAGCGCCTCCTCCGGTCTCAGGGCCGGGTTCCCCATGAACTCGGCCGCGGTCTGGAACTTGGTGGACGGAAACCGGTCTGAGTACCGCTCCATCGGCGTGGCGCTTCGCACGCTCCGGCCGACTCCGGCCGAGACGACGAATGCGCCGGTCACCGGCAGGGTGGCGTTCACGGCGGCGCTGACGTTCGTTTCGGTCTGGTTGATCGAACCCGTGGTATTGGCGGAGAAGAAGTCCGAGACCACGCCAGCCGACGCGTCGAGCGCGTCGACCCGCACAGTAGCACCGAGCTGTCCGCCGCCCCAGGCGTAGATCGCCTGGGCGTACCCACCGATATTCGTCAGACCGGCGTCTGGCCAGACGATGTCGCTGAAGATCAGGGAGTCGTTCGAGCGCCGGAAGATCGACCGGCTGGCGTTCTGTTCCAGGCGCGTCAGGTCGGTTCCAAGCTTCCAGTCGATCGTGCCCTGGTCAAGCATCACGTAAAACCGCCCGCCGGTCGTGTCCGATTCGGTCGGTAGCTCGACCCGCAGGCCAAACGGCGGGATTCGCCCCAGCATGTCGAAAGCCGTCGGTTTCTCGTCGTTGTTCATCAGGTGGTCTTTGAGGTTGGCGTAGACCTGACCGTGTATCTCGGACACGATCGACGCCTGCGGTCGCCAGGTCACCTCACCGGCGTGCGAGTGCGTCTTGAAGAAGGTCGCATCGAGAATCCGACCCGCGTAGTCGATGTCACGCTGCTCCTGATACCCGCCCAGATACTCGATGGTGGTTGCCGCGTTCGGTTTGAAGGCGGCGGTCCAGCGGGTGTCGAACGACTCGTAGTCGCCTGGAATCAGGTTGTTGTCGCCATCCTCGTAGTCGTTCGCCGCCCGGGTGTTGTGGTACACGGCGAACCGGGCGCGATCGTTGCTACCCCAGACACCGGCGAAGCCGTCGGTGCCGTCGCCGCTCTGCGCGTAGTTGGCGCCGACACGACCACCCAGGACGAACTCGCCGCCGGAAAACGCTGGCCGGAACGTCTCGATACGCACAGCGCTGAGGGCACCGGCCCCCCAGGTCAGCGCCCACGGCCCTTTGACGACGCGCACCGCCTGCAAGGTGTGCGGGCTGACATGGCTAATGTCCGAGTCCATCCGGGCTGGGCCAGCGGCGTATGTGCGAGTGCCGTCGACGAACATCGCTACCTGTGTCTCCTGGAGACCGCGAATCGTTGGCTCCAGGTTGATCGGCCCGCGCCGCGTGGCCGAGAGGCCCGCCTTGGTGCGCAGGTGCTCAGCGACGTCACGGACGGCGCGTTGCTCCGCCTCGGTCGCCGACACGACGACCTCCATGGCCAGTTCCGGCATGGTGGCGGTGACGACCACCTCCTGTCTGAACGACCCGAGCTTGAGCTCGATACGGAAGTCGCGCGTCGGCGCGCCGATGGCGACCTCCCGTGTGACCGATTCGAAGCCCAGCAGGCTAGCCGTCAACTGGTAGGTGCCGGCCGGTACGGTGAACTGGAACCGACCCTCCCGGTCGGTGGGGATGGTCGCTACGAAGTTGCCGTCGACGGTGCGTAGGTCGACCGACACACCGGGCAGCGCGAACGCTTGTGGGTCAACCACCACACCGCCCCAGTTCACGCCCTGAGCATGGGCGGCGGCGGTGGTGGTTGTCGCGATGAACACGAACGCGAACAGATTCTTCCAACGGGCCTTGCAGCGGAACAATGAACCTCCTCGAGCGCTCCAACACGAGAGCGCGCTAACAGTCGAGCGGTGTCTGTCCACACCGATCACGATCGGCACGATGCCGGTTTGATCGTCAACGGAGAGCCAAGACGAAGGACGACGGAGGGGTTATGACGCGCGGGGTGGAGGTGACGGTGGATCGGCCATCGGTTGGGCCGGTGTGAGCGACGCCGCGATGGGCGTAGGGGTGCAGTCGAGCGGTATCCCGATGTCGCTCGTTACTGGCTCGGGCGGCGCGAGCGGCACGTGCAGCCACGCGAGCAACTGGTGGTCCACCCCGCAGGTCTGCCACGTCGCCACCGGGTCGGCGGATGGACCGTCCTCGTTCCCGTGATGCATCGGGCAATAGGCGCCCGGCTCCATCTGGTGCGGGCACTCGTGCACGGGCGGGCTCCCTGTGTCCGCCAGATAGCAGACCGCGAGCGGCGCCGCGACTAGGGTCGCGATCTGACCGAGGATGACGAAGAGCACGCTAGCGCGAAAACTGGACTGCGTCACAATGAAAAGACGCCCGTGCTGCGAGAGAACCGGCGCCGGACGTAGCCCCCAGTGTAACAAGGGCAGGTCGCCTATTGTCAAAATCTTATCGGTTCTTCTGGAATCTCGTCGGATGTGATGTTGGTGGAGGCGGCGGGAGTCGAACCCGCGTCCGAAAGCACGTACCCGTGGGACTCTACATGTGTGTCGGCTCTTGAAAGTTTGCCAGTAGCGTTGAAGAGCCGCCGAAATTGCTACTGACTAGCCCCGAAAACGTCTCATCGTTCCGCGTCGGCACGGCACGTTACGACCAGCCTGCTGAAATGACATTCAATCCCGCCTCACAGGCTAGAACGGGTTGAACGTCGCTACCCTTAGGCAGCGAGAGCGAGCTGCGTATCCGCAGTTATGGTTTGTTCCATCGGATTTACGAGTCGATGGTGCTCGACATGCATCCCGCGGTTGTATACCTCCGTCGAAGCCGTATCGCCCCCGATTCTCTGACCAACGTTCACCGTGGCCAGAAGACCACGCGCGTTCCCTATTGTAGTCTTGGGGGGATCACTGGTCAATTCGTTGAGCACATGAGACTTGTAGCTGTTCGCGACCAGCGCAAGCGTTCACAACATCCCGTATAATGACCGCTTGTCTGTTTCCGTAACACGGTTTAGTGGGACCAGTTGCTGGTTCGTGATGTTGCGGGATGACCGAACCCGTCAAGCGATCACGGTCGCGCCGGTTGTGCAGTTGGTCGGGATATCACATGTTGCAGCTCTGCACGAGATCACCGAGGTCTTTCGTAGAGTAGGTGAGCAGGGAAGTGAGTTCGCGTCATGACTCAGGGTGTCGGGTCCAAGAAGGCTAGTCAGTTCACCGAATCGGTCATTCGTGAGATGACGCGGCTGTCGGACGAGCACGACGGTGTTAATCTGTCGCAAGGCTTCCCAGATTTTCCTGCACCTGACGCGATTAAGACCGCCGCGTGCGCTGCAATTCAGGCCGATGACAACCAATATGCCATCACGTGGGGTGCGACGCCGCTCCGCGAAGCTGTCGCCAAGGATTTTACGCGCCGGTATGGCGTTCCGGTAAATCCTGACACGCAGGTCACGGTCTGCTGCGGGTCGACTGAGGCAATGCTTACGACGTTGCTCGCGAGCGTCGACCCGGGAGATGAAGTCATTGTCTTTGAACCGTTTTATGAGAACTATGGGCCCGATGCGATTCTTTCCGGTGCCGTGCCCCGCTATGTGACGTTGCGCGAGCCAGCGTGGATGTTCGACCCTGATGAGCTCGCAGCGGCGTTCAACGACAGGACTCGTGCAATTCTTATTAACAGTCCAAATAACCCAACCGGTAAGGTGTTCACCCCGGAGGAACTCGGTGTCATTGCAGGGCTCTGCCAGCAGTGGAACGTGCTGGCCGTGACCGATGAGATTTACGAGCACATCATCTACGATGGGGTGCGTCACGTGCCGATGGCGGCGATTGATGGGATGGTAGACCGCACTGTGACGATCAACAGCCTCTCGAAGACCTTCAGCGTAACGGGGTGGCGAGTGGGCTGGACCATCGCACCGCCAGAACTGACGGGTGCGATCCGAAAGGTACATGACTTCGTGACCGTGGGTGCGGCCGCACCCCTTCAGGCTGCCGGCGCGGTCGCCCTTGAGTTGCCAGATAGCTACTATCGTGGGCTGGCCGATAGTTACGAGCAACGGCGGAATCTCCTAATGGAGATTCTTGAGCGGCACGGTTTCAATTGCTACCGTCCCTCAGGGGCTTACTACATCATGACCGACATTGACCTCACCTCGGTTGGTGCGGTGGACGACGTGGAGTTTGCCCAGTATTTAGTCCGGGAAATTGGCGTGGCTGCTGTGCCCGGGAGCAGCTTTTATCGAAACACTGAGTTCGGTCGCACGAAGCTCAGGTTTTGTTTCTGCAAGCAGGACGAGACCCTGCGTGAAGCCGACCGCCGCCTGGCAAAACTCGGCGTGCAGACCACAGGCTGACCCGCACTTGTGGAGTTATCGTAGACGTTCGTATGGTCGCTGCTACCAAACGACTCCTCCCTTACGTCCTCCGACATCGCCGTCGGTTACTGCTTGGCTTATCGTGTGTTGTTGCGATGGCCTCGGTCTCGCTCTTGTCACCGTGGGTGCTCAAGTATGCCATTGATGACCTGACGGTCGGGGTCACTCGCGGGAAGCTCGGCCTCTACGGGGCATTGTTGCTGGGTATTGCGGTGGTGGGTGGCTGTTTTCGATTCCTGATGCGCAGGTTAATCGTCGGCGTGTCGCGAGAGATTGAGTACGACATCCGGAACGACTTCTACGCGCACCTTGAGCGTCTCTCCCTAAGCTATTTTCAGTCCGAGCGCACGGGCGACATCATGTCGCGTGCGACGAACGACCTCAGCGCGGTTCGCATGATGGCCGGACCAGCCATCATGTACTCGGTCAACACTATCCTCGTGTTCTTTGTCGCGATCATTTTGATGCTTTCGATCAATCTCCGTTTGACACTGATCGCACTGATACCGCTGCCGTTTGTGTCGCTCTTGGTGAAATTCTTCGGCAGTGCGATTCATCGCCGCTTTGAGGAAATCCAAGCTCAGCTGTCCCACATGAGTGCGGTGGTCCAAGAAGCGCTCGCTGGCGTGCGGGTCGTTCGTGCCTATCGACAGGAGGAGTCTGAAATAGAGCGGTTTCGGGTCGCCAATAGAACATATCTCGATCGGAATCGAGGTTTGATTCAACTCCAAGGGCTCTTCTATCCGAGTTTGGCGATGTTCCTCGGTTTTGGAGGGTTACTCGTATTGTGGCTCGGTAGCCGCGAGGTGATCCTCGGGCAAATCACGGTCGGTGAATTCGTGGCATTCAATGCGTATTTGGTGATGCTCACCTGGCCAATGATCGCCTTCGGTTGGGTCACGAACATGCTGCAACGTGGCATGGCGTCATGGAAACGTATGCTTGAGGTCTTCGATGCGGTGCCGGAGATCATTGACCGGGGTGGGGTGCCGGTTGGGAACGTCCAAGGGGGCATTGAAATACGCGAGTTGACGTTCGCTTACGGTGATGGAGCCCCGGTACTCTCCAGTCTCTCACTTCGCGTTGAACCGGGACAGACGCTTGCCCTTGTTGGCGGTACGGGTTCTGGAAAGTCAACGCTGCTCGGCCTCATTCAACGGCTATATGACCCGCCACCTGGGACGGTGTTCATTGATGGTATCGACGTTCGGGACCTGCCGTTAGGTCAGTTGCGGTCTGCTGTCGGATACGTGCCGCAAGAGCCGTTCCTCTTTTCGACGACCCTCCGCGATAACGTGGCGTTCGGACTAGCCGAGGACGCGAACACTGATGTGGTGGACAAATCGGTACGGACGGCAATCACAGTGGCTTGTCTAGATGCCGATATTGAACAGTTTCCACGCGGATATGAGACGACGGTCGGAGAGCGAGGCATCACTCTTTCCGGCGGGCAGAAACAACGGGTTGCGTTGGCACGAGCGCTGACGGTTGACCCGCGCATTCTGATTCTTGACGACGCCCTGTCCGCAGTGGATACCTACACAGAAGAGCGAATTCTGAAAGGGTTACGTGAGGTCATGGATCAACGGACATCAATCATTGTCGCCCATCGAATGTCCACGGTACGCGATGCTGACATCATCGCCGTTCTTGATCAGGGACGGTTGGTCGAACAAGGGACGCATGACGAATTGCTTGACCTTAATGACGTCTACGCCGACCTCTATCGCAAGCAGCTGTTGGAGGAGGAACTGGCCGCATCGTAGCCTCGGCTGTGGGACATGTCCGCTTACGAAGAAGAAGCTCTCGGAAAAGCCTATGACGCCCGTTTGATGCGGCGGCTCTTGACGTATCTTTGGCCCTATCGCCAAACGGTGGCTGTGGCGCTTGTGGCGATCATTGGACACTCTGCATTACAGCTCGCACAGCCGTATCTCACGAAAATTGCCATTGATTCCTATATTGCGACGGGTGATCTTGCCGGACTGAACCAGATTGCGCTGGTGTTTCTCTTCGTACTATTGGGAGCGTTCGTTCTGGAATACATCCGAACCTACACGCTCCAGATGACTGGTCAGAAGATTATGTTCGACCTGCGGATGCAGGTATACGGGCATTTACAGAGACTCGACGTGCGTTTCTTCGATCGTAATCCGGTCGGGCGACTAATGACGCGCGTGACGACCGATGTTGATGTGTTAAACGAATTGTTTGCCTCCGGCGTCGTCGCAATCTTTGGCGATGTGTTTATGCTCATCGGGATCATGGCCGTCTTACTTTCAATGGACTGGCGCCTAGCGCTCGTAGCGTTTTCCGTATTGCCGCTCATCGTAATCGTGACGCAGTGGTTCCGCCGGCATGTCCGAGAGACCTATCGGACTGTGCGAATTTGGATTGCGCGGATCAACGCGTATTTACAGGAACACATCACGGGCATGGCGACCGTGCAGGTGTTCCAACGAGAAAAGCGGAGTTTTGATGCGTTTGACGGGATTAATCGGACCCATCGCGATGCAAACATCGCATCGATCTTTTTCTATGCGGTGTTCTATCCAGCTATCGAGTTGGTTGGCGCATTAGCAGCGTCCCTGATCATTTGGTTTGGTGGTGGCTGGGTGTTGGACGAGTCATTGACCTTGGGGGTCCTTGTCGCCTTCCTGCTTTATGCTCAGCGCTTCTTTCGGCCGATTAGCGACATGTCAGAAAAATTTAATATCTTGCAATCAGCCATGGCTTCATCTGAGCGGATTTTTACATTGCTTGATACGCCCGTTAAGACCCAGAGTCCGACAAAGCCAATACTGCGTCCGGCGCCGGCTAAAGGCCGAATTGAGTTTGATGGTGTGTGGTTCGCTTATGGCGACGATAACTATGTTCTTCGGGATGTATCGTTTGTCGTGGAACCGGGAGAGCGAATCGGCATTGTTGGTGCAACGGGTGCGGGTAAAACGACGATCATAAATTTACTAATGCGTTTCTACGACGTTTCAAGAGGGCGGATTCTCGTGGATGGAATTGACGTTCGTGAGCTGTCCCTGTCGGACCTTCGTGGGCTCTCCAGTCTAGTTCTCCAGGATGCACACCTTTTCGCGGGGTCCATTGCCGCGAACGTGCGGCTAGGTGATCAGACGATTACTGATGCCGAGATACACGCTGCGATTACGAGTGTCCATGCCAAACCATTTATTGATCAACTTCCGGCCGGTCTTGCGAGTCCAGTGGCGGAGCGGGGTGCAACGTTGTCAGTTGGACAGAAGCAGCTGTTGACGTTTGCTCGTGCCCTAGTGTACGAACCGAGGGTGTTGGTGCTGGACGAGGCAACATCGAGCGTGGACACTGAGACCGAAGTGTTAATTCAGGATGCACTCCGTGTGTTAATGACGGGGCGTACAACGATCGCGATCGCCCACCGACTCTCGACGATTCAGGATATGGACCGGATTCTCGTTCTACACAAGGGGCAATTGCGAGAAGCTGGAACGCATCAGGAACTGCTGGCGCGCCGTGGGATTTACTACAAACTTTACCAACTGCAATACCAAGAGCAGGAAATTGCCGCGGCGGGTTAGCGTGGAGGGGCGTCGTTCAACGTCAGGGGCCGAGAGAACAGGTGCTTTGGCTGCCACTCTTTTTCTCGTCGTTGGAACTCTTCGTTGATCCGTTCGGGCTCGCTGTCTGCCGGGTTCCATCCGAGCCGGACAATCGTGACGTCTAGCGGGCGACGTCCAAAATCCAAAGCCTCATAGCAACTCCAGATGTAGATGTCGATCATTCGACCTTGGATTGCTGGGCCGGTATCGAGAATAGTGTAAAGGCCGTCGTAGTCGCCGGCTGCACTGACTCGGATAATCGAACCGAGTGGCAATATTGAGGGGTCGCTTGCAGCGATTCCGGACCGAACCCGAACCCCCGACCGGGTGGTTTGGCCTTTGCAGTAGGCGGTGGCGATAAAGCGTAACGGTGTTCGAGGCTCTGGTAGTGGGGTCGAGACGTTGGAAAGAGCGGGGCTTTCGGCAACAGTGGGCAAATCGACCAAGGTTATGTCCGCAACCAAGACCACCACGACGGTGGTTACCACGGCGGTCACGATTTGTTCCCGGAAGGATATCGCCAGCATCTACTGAATGAGACGAAATTCGCTCTCGGTCGGGAAGTCTATCAGAAGTGTTGGAACCCAACGGGGAGCGGCTCATCACCTCCTGGCCGTCGGAGCAGTAGGTCCGGTGTGGTAGTGACAGTGCCAATCCGTGTAACCGACAGTGGTTTGACGAGACGTGCAAGAAGGTGCGCACGGCTGCGTGGTCGGTCGGGCAGTGTGAATAGCAGTTCGTAGTCCTCACCGCCAGAAATGGCTGCGACGATTGGGTCTCGGTCCTGCGCAGCGAACCAGCGCCGCGCGGCATCTTGAACGGGTATTGCATCAGCTTCGACGATCGCTCCGAGACCTAGCGGTCGTGTGAGTTGAGTTACCGCATCGGCGAGTCCGTCACTGAGGTCCATTGCAGAGGTGGCTACCCGGTTGCGTCCGACACGAAGGCCGGCGCGTACTCTTGGTTCCGGTCGAAGGAACCTTTCGACGCAAGAGGTCATCTCGTTACCAGTGTCTGACGCCTTTCGTTGAGCTTTGAGCCATTCGAGGCCGGCTGCCGCGTTGCCGATTGAACCGGTCACATACAGGCCATCTCCGGGTTGAGCACCCCCACGGGTCAGGACCGTTCGCCGTCGGACTGACCCTATTGCCGTGATGTCGATGCATAAAGGGCCTGGAGAGCGCGTCAGATTACCGCCAACCAGTTCCAAGTGGTGCTGGCTGGCAAGTGCTAGTAGGCCATCGAGGAGATGGTCGAGGTCATCGAGAGTTAGGTCCGGGGGTAAGAACAGCGAGAGTACGCCGACACGTGGCTCTGCACCCATAGCTGCCAAATCGCTGAGGTTGATGGCCAGTGCTTTGTAGCCCAGGTCGGCTGGGGTTCCGAATGCGCGGTCGAAGTGAACGCCTTCAACCATCGCATCGGTAGTGATGACGTCGAGCCGGCCTCGGGCCGGCTCGACGACCGCTCCGTCGTCACCAATTCCGATTACGACCCAGGATGGAGCCGGTGGCACCCGCGCTCGGATACGTTCTAGTAGTTTGTATTCGCCGAGTTCAGCAACACGCTTGCCCGCCGTTGGCGTGGCCGTCCTATCTGGTCGGTCTGGCATGGCTGGTAGTGAGCTTTGGGGGCTTACACGACGGAGGCCTTTGGTCTGTCATTGCAGTCCCTGGAATGGGTTGAGCTATGTGGCGCGCTCTTAAAATCTAATGAAAGAAGGAGAGGGAAAAGCCCCGCTTTGCCGTGTGGGGAGGTCGGATGAACCTGCGTGTAGCAGGTGGAATCGCTGGGTCCATCCGCGTTTCAGGCTACCTCACTCAGAGGCGTGCACACCACACGGTGTTGCAATTCACTCAAAGTAACATTGGCTCAACCGAACCTCCGAAACCATCACGGACAAAGCAGGGAAATCACCCCACACCACCAACCGCCCACAGCTGGTTGTTAGTGTGCCGATTGCAACTCTACTATTCGTCGACGCGATCTTAGAATGAACGGTGGGGACTGGCAAGCGGCAGGTGTTTAGTTTCTGGATGGGGGACGGGGCTTAGGTATTAGAGGCCAAGACCTCATCGATCAGCTTCTCCAGGTTCTCCACTTGCTTGAGGACCTGTGGCATCGTCGATTGATCGGCACTCTTACACATGAAGTAATCGTCGGTGATGTTGAGTGCGGCCAGAACAGCGACTTTGAGCGAATCCGTCGGTGCTTGCTCATCAGTCTCCACATTCATCATCCTTTTTTCGACGTGAGCTGCGTATTTATTTACCACGGTTGGTTCGAGTGAACTCCGTACTGCGTATGTCAAGCCATGAATCTCGACGTTGGTAACGTTCGACGAATTTTGAGGCACGGCGCTACTCCTAAAGGTCTATCGCTTCTAACTGTTCCAGGATACCGGTAACGCGTGTCCGAATCTGATCACGCTCAGACCGCAGCGCAACCACTTCAGCATCAGCACGGTCAGATTCCTCGAACTGGGCCCGAAGCGCGGTGAGCTCACTCTTCAGTTGTTCGTTTTCACGGATCGCGCTGGTCTTCTCTTGTTGTAATCGTTCCACCAACCCTATTAACAGCTTCACCTTGTCTTCAAGGCGACTGAGTGGCTCCAGAGCGGAAGAACGTTTATTAGCCATCAGACTCCCTCAATTCGTTAACGGATCCGAGCTTGGTGGGATGCAGCTAACGCCGACACGATTTCCTCCACCGCCTGTTGCACCTCAGTGTCAGTCAGTGTGCGGTCTGGCTCACGGAAAGTAAGTCGAAGCGATAGACTCACGCAGTTCTCTGGGATGCCCTTGCCAGTGTAACGGTCAAATTCACAGATTGAAAACAGTGTATCCGGTGCGGCCGACCGGATCGTGTCACGAACCACCGAGGCAGGCAAGGTGCTCGCGACGATGATTGACAAATCCCTTACTACAGATGGATGACGGGGTAGGGCTGCGCAACGGAAGTTGCTACGGTCCGAAGAGATTTGTGCGACCGCGTCGAGATTCAGTTCGGCGACGAACACCTCGTCAGGTCCGTCAAGCCCGAGCATGACGCAAACGGTTGGCGCAAGCTGTCCCAGTATTCCAAGACGGGTGTTGTCCGTGACCACCTCTGCAGCATGCCCTGCGACCAAATATGCAGAGGTCGCTTGGCGATACACCGGGGCCACCACACCCAGGGTGTTGAGAAGCTGCTCGACGCTACTTTTGATGTCAAAGAAATCCACGTTACGTGAGGGCTGGCTCCAATGCTCCGGCGTTCCAGCACCTGTCCACGCGAGGGCAACCGCTCGCGTCTCGCCTGCCCGTGTGAACCGCGTTGCAACCTCAAACAGTTTTACGTCATGACGTTCCCGACGGTGATTATGGGCGACTGAACCGACGAGCCCAGGCAAGAGAGACGGGCGAAGCACCGTGAATTGCTCAGACAGTGGATTGCTAATTGTTACCAGTTCGTCGGGGTCGCTAACAAACGGCAACGCTACCGGGTGTTCGATAAATGCAAATGTTACGGCCTCGGAAAAACAATTAGCCCTGGCAACCTGACTGACGAGTCGGTCGCGGTCGATTCGGGGATCAGCCGGCGGCGGCGGCGAATCCAAAATTGGAAACGTAGACGGCAATCGTTCATATCCGTGATGACGTGCTATCTCCTCGATCAGGTCCACCTCTCGCGAAACATCCACCCGTCTCAAGGGTATCTCTACGTTCCACGTGCCTGGGTCCGTTTCCTCCACAGTGAACCCGAGGCGTGTGAGGATGTTGACGACAAAGGCAGAGTCGATGGTTTGACCAAGTAAATATTCGACCCGCTTGTGTCGGAGACGGACGCACGTGGGTTTTTTTGGGTCCGGATAACAGTCGATAACGGGCCCGATTGCCTTGCTGGCGCCAATCTGCCGAAGTAGCGTGCAACAGCGCTCGAGCGCTCTGACCGGTGCTGAGACATCCGAGCCACGCTCAAACCGATAGGATGCATCGGTGCTGAGAGCAAGCCGCTTACTAGTGCGGCGCACGGACACTGGTTGAAAGTAGGCGCTTTCTAGGACGATGATTCGTGTAGCCTGATTCACTTCGGAATCTGCGCCACCCATTACGCCTGCCACGGCTTGGGGCCGCTTACCGTCGGCAATGACCAGCATGTTGTCAGTCAGTCGGCGAGTTTGGCCGTCCAAAGTTTGTATCTGCTCGCCAGGTTTAGCCCGACGGATACGTAACTCGGCACCTTTCAATCGATTGAAGTCGAACGCGTGCATTGGTTGACCGAGTTCTAATAAGACGTAGTTAGTGACGTCGACGATGTTGTTAATTGCCCGACCTCCGGCGGCCTCGATGCGTTGAACTAGCCAATCAGGGGAGTCGGTTACGGTGACCTCTGCGACGGCTGCTGCATACCGTGGGCAGAGGTCCGCGTCTTCCAAGGTTACGGACAACTCCGGTAAACCGCCCACGAGCTCCTCTGTTGGAGCCATTTCAGAGGTTGGCATCCGAAGTTCCGTGCTGTACATTGCAGCGACCTCACGAGCGATCCCGGTCACACTCAGGCAATCAGGACGGTTGGCAGTGATCTCAAGGTCAAAAACAGTGTCGTTTACCGTAGAGCTCTCTGGTCGTGGTTCAATGGCTCCAACTTCGAAGCCGCGCATGTCGAGACTTGACGCGAACTCCTTAACAGGAACCGGCACCGTCACATAGTCATCGAGCCAAGAGAGTTGGATTCTCACGCTGGAAACTGCTCCAGGAATTTGAGGTCGTTTTCGTAGAAGAGCCTGATGTCGTCAACGCGATATTTCAGCATCGCAACCCGTTCAATACCCAGACCAAACGCCCAACCCGTATACCGCTCGGGGTCATACCCAACTGCTTCGAAAACGGCGGCGTGCACCATGCCGCTGCCAAGAATCTCAAGCCATCCGGTCTTTTTGCATACGTTACAACCGGCCCCATCGCAGAAGAGACACCCAATGAAGACCTCCGCAGATGGTTCGGTATATGGGAAAAAACTCGGTCTGAACAGCACTTTGGTATCAGGATCAAAGAGTTCTCGAAGGAACGTCTCGAGTGTGCCTTTTAAGTCGGCCATCGTGACACCCTCGCCGACAAGTAGACCCTCGATTTGGTGGAACATCGGCGTGTGGGTGACATCTAGATTGTCGCGACGGTAAACCGGACCTGGTGCAATGATTCGGATCGGTGGTTCGTGTTCCTCCATATACCTGATCTGCATGCCTGAGGTGTGCGTGCGGAGCAGTCTTCGTGGCTGATTATGTGGTCCTGAAGCCGCACTTGGTTCGAGTGGCTCGGCGAGGTAAAGCGTATCCTGCATATCGCGCGCAGGATGGTCGCGTGGCATGTTGAGTGCTTCGAAGTTGTGATATTCATCCTCGACTTCTGGGCCTTCGAGCGCCGTGAATCCCATCTTGGCAAAAATCGTCTCAATCTGTTCCCGAAGTGCTGTTAACGGGTGACGCGATCCGGTTACGGCCCCCCGTCCAGGCAGGCTTACGTCCACCGTGCTCGTCACCTGACCGCCCACTCCGGTTGCAGTTCGCCGTTCACGGATCGCTACATCAATGTCACGTTTCAGCTCGTTGGCAAGGCGCCCCAACACCGGCCGCTCGTCCGCCGGGGCGGACGCGACTTCCTTCATAAGTGTGGTGACAACCCCACCCTTACGGCCGAGGTATCGATCGCGGACGGTTTGGAGTTCTCGGGAAGTTGAGGACTGGGCGAGGTCAGTCTGAAATCGAGTGCGCAGATCGTTAATCGCGCGCGCGTCAGTCATCTTAATTCGAAGAAACAACGGAACGGCAGTCCATTTTGTCTGACTGCGGCTTGCTCGTCCTAGTTACCTACTGGCGCCCTTGGCTTGGGCCGCTAGATGAGCGAAGGCGGCCGGTTCACTAACGGCCAGTTCCGCCAGGCTTTTTCGGTCGAGGGCAACACCGGCTGTTTTCAGACCGTAGATGAACTGGCTGTAGCTCAATCCGTGTTGACGCGCCGCAGCGTTGATCCGTATGACCCAGAGCCGTCGGAAGTCCCGTTTTTTACGGCGCCGTCCGATGTAAGCGTATGAGAGAGCCTTGTCGACAGACTCCTTTGCCGCACGATAGAGCTTGCTCTTGGTTTGATAGAAGCCCTTGGCGCGTGACAGCAGCTTCCGTCGTTTGGCGCGCCTCACATTTCCGCGTTTAACCCTCGGCATAACTTTTCTCCCACTGACCGGACCAAGTCCGGCGTTACTTGTTTTGCAGCATTCGCTTCAGCCGAGGCGTGTCAACTGCCGAAACGGTTGTCGTACCGCGTAGCTTCCGCTTCCGTTTCGTGCTCTTGCTGGTGAGTATGTGTTGCTTGAATGCTTTACTGCGAACGATTTTCCCTGAAGCGGTTTGTTTGAATCGTTTTGCAGCCCCGCGATGTGTTTTTAACTTTGGCATGGAACTCGGTCACTCTCTCGATGAGGTCTTATACTTCCTGCGTCAACTTTTCTTATCGGCTCCCTTGCCGGGAGTACGCTGCGACAGGATAGTGTGCATTGTATTACCTTCACGGCGTGGCATGGTCTCCTGTGTAGCCTGATCGCCTAGGTCCGCTACCAGGCGCTCAAGAATCCGCCGTCCGATCTCTGGATGCGCCTGTTCCCGCCCTCGCATAAAGATCGTGGCCTTGACTTTATCGCCGTCGGCGAGAAATCGTTCAATGTGCTTTTTCTTGAATTGATAGTCATGCTCGTCAACTTTAGGACGAAACTTGATTTCTTTAACGTCAATGGTCTTCTGGCGTTTCTTGGCTTCCCGTGCACGCTTTTGCTCTTGATACTGATAACGCCCGAAGTCCATGATGCGGCACACCGGCGGTGAGGCCGTTGGCGAGATTTCAACGAGGTCCAGTCCTTTTTCCTTAGCGACGACGAGTGCCTGCTGAGGCGGCATGATGCCAAGCTGTTCGCCTTGATCGTCAATGACCCGAATCTCACGTGTCCGGATACGTTCGTTTACCCGCGTGCGGCTTTCACGCCGCGGTGCACCTCTATAGAAAGCGATAAAAACCCCCTTAGTTTATTGTAGCAGCGCCTTTCCGGAGCCGCACCTCATTAACCGCGGCATCGCGAAATTCGTTAAGTGGCCGAGACCCTTGATCGCCTCCGGCCCGACTTCTGACGGCCACTGCGCCGTCACTAACCTCGCGATCCCCAGCTATCAGCATATACGGGATCTTCTGTAACTGGGCCTCTCGAATTTTGTATCCGATTTTTTCCTTTCGCGCGTCGACTTCCACTCGGAGGCCTGCTTCGGTGAGTTTGGTCCGCACCGTCTCGGCGTATTCGGCGTGGCGGTCTGCGATGGGCAGGACGATGGCCTGAACTGGTGCCAACCACGTTGGCAATGCGCCTGCGTAGTGTTCGATTAGAAGAGCCACGAACCGTTCAAAACTCCCAAGAATTGCCCGGTGAATGACTACCGGACAGTGCTCAGCATTGTCGGCACCAATGTACTTCAAGTCGAAGCGACGAGGGAGCTGATAATCGAGTTGGATGGTTGCACACTGCCATCTGCGACCGATCGCATCGGTCACATCGACGTCCACCTTCGGTCCGTAGAAGGCACCATCACCTTCGTCGACGGTGTAGGGTAAACCCACTTCGGCGAGTGCTTCTTTCAACTGGGCTTCAGCGTGGTCCCATTGCGCGCTCTCTCCCAGGAACTCTACGGGCCGCGTTGACAATCGCAACACCGGCGTCAGATCAAAATCCCCGTAAACGCGTTCGACCAGACGAAGGAGTCGAGCGACCTCCTCACCAATTTGGTCTTCGGTGACGAAGCAGTGGGCATCGTCTTGGGCAAACTGACGCACGCGGATGAGCCCAGCCAGCACACCCGAGGCTTCATTACGATGCAGGGGAGTCTGCTCGTGAAAACGGATTGGTAAATCACGGTAACTGCGAACTTCGCTGGCAAACACCAGCATGTGGCCTGGACAGTTCATCGCTTTGACTCCCATTGGTTGGGAGTCAGTCGATTCGACTAGGAACATATTCTCTCGATAATGTTCCCAGTGCCCAGATGTTTCCCAAAGTGCCTTGTTGTAGACGATCGGTGTCTTCAGTTCAACGTAACCGGCTGGCCAGAGTACTTCACGCATGTAATCCGCCAGCAGGTTATAGAGAATTGTGCCTTTGGCAAGCCAAAAGGGTGCGCCAGGGGCCCAATGGTGGAAGAGAAAGAGTCCTAGCTCGCGACCCAGCTTTCGGTGGTCACGCTTTTTGGCTTCTTCCAGTTGTTCAAGGTAGGCCTTTAGGTCTTTGGTATTGAAGAATGCTGTGCCGTAGACGCGCTGCATCGGCTGGTTATCGGCGCTACCTTTCCAGTAGGCGTTGGAAGTTGACAATAGCTTGAACGCCTTAAGGTGCCCGGTCGAGGGGACATGGGGCCCAGTGCAGAAGTCGATGAAGGCGTCCTTGATGGAGTAGCACGAGACGACCGGTCCGCCCTTTTCCTCGATGAGCTCCACCTTGAGCGGCTCCCCTCGATCGTTGAAATACAGCTTGGCGTCTTCTTTGGACATCATTTCGCGTTCGTATTTCAGATCGCCTTGAGTGAGTTCACGCATCTTCGCTTCGATCGCCTCAAGGTCCTCCGGTACGAATGGGCGTTCCACGATGAAGTCGTAGAAAAAACCGTCTTCGGTAGCAGGTCCGATGCCGCACTGGGTACCAGGGAACAGATTCGTAACAGCAGCCGCGAGTAGGTGTGCCGTACTGTGGCGATATAACTCGAGGGCCTCAGGGCTCTTCGGTGTGACCAACCGTAGTGAAGCATCGTGGTCGAGGGACGCTGACAAATCGACCAGCTGATCATCGACAATCGCGGCAAGGGCAGCTTTGGCCAGTCGCGGCGAAATTGCACTGGCCAGGTCACTGACGAGAGAACCTCGCTGCACCTCGCGTTGCGAGCCATCCGGAAGCGTGACGGTAACGTGCGCCATAAGGTGGATACTTAACTCTCGTCTTCGAGTTGTCAGCAAGCAACTAGTGTCACCCGCCGCCGACACAGGGCATCGAACCGTGTCTCGGTGTCCCGGTTGGAGGTCCTCAGCAACCGTTTCAGATTCTGGTAGGCACGGGCGGACTCGAACCGCCGACCTCCTGCATGTCAAGCAGGCGCTCTAACCAACTGAGCTACGCGCCTATGCCTTGAAAACACGGGCCTTACAGAAACGGCAAGTATAGCAACGTGGTTTCTGGGGAGTCAACGAAACACGTTGACTTTCGCGGCTCTTCCACGGTTACGTGTTGGGCGGGAAGAAAAAAGACTTTCTCAAACATATCGCTTTAGTGACATCATGCGGTTAGCTGGTCGTTCGCCGTAGGTATTTTCTGTTGAGTCCTTTCGTAACATGACTTCCGACTTGTCTGGTCCCAAGGCTTATCCTGTACCGAGACTCCGCCGCCGGTGTGGGCGCCTGGCCAGCGTCTTAACTGCATTCTGGGTCGGCTTAGGTGCCAGTGCACAAGCGGGTCAGTCTCAGCCCGCTGCCACGGAGTCAGGGGTAGAGGCGTTACGTGTCTATCTTGACTGCGATCGTCGTAGTTGCGACCTTGATTATCTTAGGCAGGAAATCACCTTCGTCAATTACGTGCGCGATCGGCGCGATGCTCAGGTACATGTTCTCGTCACACGTGAGAGAACTGCTGCCGGCGGGCAGGCCTTCACGCTGGATTTCTTCGGTTTAGAAGAGTTTTTGGGACATGACGACCAGTTGATGTTCTTTACGACACAAGACGATACTGATGATTCCGAGCGCAGAGGGTTCTCGCAGATATTTCAGATGGGCTTGATGCGCTATGCAGCCCGAACACCACTCGCTGATCGAATTATGATTTCGCACCGAGACTTGTCCGATGCGACGCAGGAGCTCAGTGCACAACCTGAGGATGACCCGTGGAATTTCTGGGTATTCCGAGCTCGTTTCAATACCCAACTTGAAGGCGAGGACCTCGAGACAGCGAAAGAGTTCGGCGGGTCACTTTCGGCAAACCGGACGACTGATGGATGGAAGATCAACCTTGGGATAAACGTGGATTATGAAGAAGATGCGTTCACTTTGAGCGACGGACGTGAGTTGACGGACGTCAGCCGGAACAACGCTTTCACAACGCGGTTCATTAAGACGGTCGGTGAGCATATGGGGGTCGGGTTTGGCGGGTCAGCGGTGACGACGACCTTTCGCAATCAGGACCTGACGTGGCGGGTCGCCCCGGCGTTTCAGTTCAACTTCTTTCCATACTCCGAATCAACGCGACGTGAGCTGACAGCAACGTATTCGGTTGGCTACAACAATTTTGACTACACCGAATTGACAATCTTCGACAAGCTTGAGGAAGCTCGTGTCAATCACGGTTTACGTTTCTCACTGGATACTAACCAGCCGTGGGGTGACGCAGGTGTGAGCTATGAGTTCTCCCAGTTTCTGGACGAAATGAGCCAGTCGCGTCAGGTGCTCTTCGGTAACGTAGAGTATCGATTGTTCCGCGGGTTCTTTATTAACGTCTTTGGTACCCTGTCACGTGTGCGCGACCAAATCTTCCTGAAGCGGGGTGGAACGACGGATGAACGGATTCTTCTCCGCCGGCGAGAACTAGCGACCGACCACGAGTATCGCATCCGGATCGGCTTTACCTACGCGTTCGGGTCTATCTATAACAATGTTGTAAATTCTAGGTTCGACGGGGCGAGTGGCGGGTTCATTCGAATGTTCTAACTCCCCGCCGGTCCTTATGTAGCACGGTCGTCCGCGAGCTGTTCTAGCGCTTTTTCGAGAACTGGGTCGACATCCGGTGGAACGGCGCCAAGAACGAAGGAGGGCTCGGCAACAGCCACTGATGGTTCCAGGCCTTGTTGATGTAGGGGCTCACCCGTGCCGGTCAGATACTTGGCCGAGTACAGCCATAGTCCAGTGCCGTCGACTAATTTGATGAGACGTTGCTCGGCGACCCTGCCAAGGGTGCGTCCACCGATGAGCTCAGCCCTGCCGTTGGTAGTGAGAGCCGACGCGAACAACTCAGCCGCACCCGATGTTCCGGCTCCAATGAGGATCACCGTGGGCAACCCGATGCTGCCGTCCCCAACTTGGGCAACCGTGAGATCTTGGGGTTCTCCTCGACGCTGGCGGATTGCCAAGGTTCCCGAGCCGACAAACAGACGCGCAGCTTCTAGCCCGTGATTGAAGTTTCCATCCGCTGTGCCACGGAGATCAATGATGAGTTGACGTGCACCGGCCCCTGTAAGCGAGTCAACTTCTGAGACGATATCTTCGGCAATCCCCCTATCGAACGCGATGAGACGGAGATAGCCGATGTCAGCCGCCGCAAGCCGGCTTCTGACGATTGACGAGCTGACCGGAGTTCTCTCAAGCACAATCTCTTGGGGTTCCGCGGCGTTACCTCGAATCACAGTCAGAGTCACGGTTGAGCCAACCGAGCCTCGCAAGAGACGGTTCCCCTCA
The DNA here is from genome assembly GCA_036012125.1 of Vicinamibacterales bacterium. Lineage (NCBI taxonomy): Bacteria > Pseudomonadati > Acidobacteriota > Vicinamibacteria > Vicinamibacterales > Vicinamibacterales bacterium. Next base: position 81,963 of record DASCOS010000035.1, read on the forward strand.
AAAATTGACATATTACGGGTGGACTCACCGTCAATGGCCCGGATGTAATCACCTGGGCGGAGACCGGCGACCGCCGCCGTCGACTCGTCCCTCGCCGACAGCACTCTGAGGTAATACTGGCGGGTGAGTGTGATGCCCGTTTGCCCCTTGGGCAAAGGGGTATCACTCTCGAGTGCCGCAACGTCATCCTGCGTCAAAAAGGTGCTTTCGGCGTCGAGACCCTCGGCAAGTCCTCGCATAGCACCAGTCATAACGCGGTCAATATCGACTTCTTCAACGTAGCTGTTGAGGATCAACGACACGACGTCTTCGAAAATCCGTAGTGGGCGATACCTATCTTCCTGTGCAGAGGTGCGGCTGACATACCCACCCAGGACCACGAACGCCAGTATTGGTGCTGACAACCATAACGCCAGAAGACGTGTGCGACGACTCATCGTAAAACTCATTTTAGCGGATCAATCAGGTTATCGTCGATCCGCCTTTTGTAATGGCCATTGGACTTTGGCCTGTAATCCCTGTATCGAGAGGTCAGTGGACAGCGTGGCAATGCGCAGCTACGCTAGAAGGGTGAGACTGCTCGGGCTCGACTTCGGCAATAAACGCGTGGGTCTCGCGGTCAGTGACGCGTCAGGCACATTGGCGCGCCCTCTGCGGACGATCACCCGAACCAGTTCCCTCGACAATCTTATAAGGGTATTGGTGGATGAAATTCGTGATTTACAGACTGATCCGGATGGGCTCGGTGGTGTCGTGATCGGGTTGCCGAGGCATCTTGATGGCAGTGCAAGTGAGCAGACGGCCCGGGTCCGTGCGTTCGCCGATCGGTTACGAAGCGAAATCGATTTACCACTGACCTTTCAAGATGAGCGCCTGAGTAGTCGGGAAGCTGAGGCCCGTCTAGCTTTGCGTGAGCGCGATTGGCGCCTCCGCAAGAAGTCCATTGATGCCGCCGCCGCCGCGGTTATATTGCAGGACCACCTCGACCAAGTGAATTCTTGTGACTGAGGGCATGACTCTTCACCGAATAGCACTCGGCGGTCTAGTGGTTTTAGTGTTGGGAGTCGCTGTTGCCGGAGTGGCTACTATGCGGCTGGTAGCCCGTTGGGAAGCTCCTTATCGTGGATTTCCAACTGCTGAGGTATTCGTCCAGATTATGCCAGGTTCTGGTGCCTTAGCCATTGGCGGCCAGTTGGTTGAGTCTGGTGTGGTCCAAGACGAATGGGCATTCCGATACGCCTTGTGGAAGACGAACTTGGGTCGGGGGCTGAAAGCGGGTGAGTACCGATTTGACCAGCCACTGTCGGTGTCTCAAGTCGTGAGCAAAATCGAACGCGGTGATGTGCATCTCCGACCTCTCATGTTTCCGGAGGGGCTAACCGTTCCGGCGATGGCGTCGATCTTTGGGAGGAGCGACTTTGGAACTGCTGAGGAATTTCTCGCAGCGAGTCAACGTGTCGAATTGATTGCCGCGCTCGACCCAGAGGCTTCTGACCTTGAAGGATACCTGTTTCCCGACACTTACTTGTTGCCGCGCACAATTACGGCCGATCAACTAGTTGAGAGAATGGTCGTCCGTTTCAGGCAGGCGTTCGGTGAGCCACTATTACAACAGCCGGGCGAGGCAGGTCTCAGCATGCGGGAGGTAGTAACGTTGGCGTCTCTAATCGAGCGTGAAACCGCCCTAGCCGAGGAGCGCCCCGTAGTCAGTGCTGTCTACCTGAACCGGCTGAAGATCGGCATTGCGCTCCGATGTGACCCAACCGTGATCTATGCGCTTGAGCGCGCTGGTTTGTACGAAGGCAATCTCACGCGAGAGAATCTCACCTATGATTCCCCCTACAACACGTATCTCTATTCTGGTTTACCTCCTGGACCGATTGCCGCCCCAGGCCTTGCGTCACTTGAAGCGGCCGTGAAGCCGGCAGACGTGGGCTACCTGTATTTCGTTAGTAGGAACGATGGTTCGCATGTCTTTGCGTCTTCACTACGTGAACACAACCGCAACGTCCGTGAATACCAGATTCAATTTTTCCGTGAGCGGTAAACTCAATGTCGTTAGTCTAGTGGAGAGTCCCTGGAGCGTAACCGTCAACGTTCGGCCCATTTAAGTTTTTCGCGAAGCACAGCGAAATAGCTTCGTGATGTCGCTCTGAACAGTTGTAGTGGCTGTTCTGATGACGACACACTTACGATGTCGTCACACGCCAAAGGTACGCCGGACTGACCGTCAAACGAAACGATGATCTGATTATCGTCACAGTTCGAGATCGGCTGAATACGGATGTCTGAGCTAGCCGGGACGATAATTGGACGGTTCGTAAGGGTGTGTGGCGCGATAGGTGTAATCACAAGCGCTTCTACGACTGGATGCACGATCGGTCCACCTGCTGCCAGGTTGTAGGCTGTCGACCCCGTTGGGCTAGCCACGATTAAACCGTCGGCCTTGAACTCAGCGACGAACTGTGAGCCGACCGATACCGACAGGTCGATGATTGGTGACGTAGCGTTCCTCGTGAGTGTCACGTCGTTCAGGGCGACGCGGTCGGCGATGACCTGCTCGTCCCGGCGTACCACGGCCCTTAGCATCCGCCTTTGATCGAGACTCACTGATCCATTGATCGCGTTTTCAAGTGCCGGGAACAACTCCGCAAGTGTGATCTCAGTGAGGAAGCCGAGGCTACCAAAGTTCACACCGAGTAGCGGGACATCCACGCCATGTTGCGCAATACGATCACCCATGGCGAGCAGGGTTCCGTCCCCACCTAGGACGAGAATCATGTCAACTGCAGCTGGCATCTCATCCCGGCTACAGGTAGTTACCTGATTAGTCAGACTAGACAACGTCGCAGTCTCGGTTTCGAAGACACCCGTCAAGCTTCTGGCGTTAAGCCACTCGCTTAACTCGACCAGAGTGCCGGCAGCTTCCTGTAGCCCAGATTTAGCAACGACCCCGACGCGCTTAATTGCCCTTGTGTGATGGTGAACGGCAGTCATGCCGTGTCCTCATGATGGCGCAAGTGAAGGAAGAACTCGCGATTGCCCTCAGTGCCAGTAATCGGTGATTCAATTGTACCCACCACCTTCAATCCTACCCGATCCACCGTAGTGCTGACCCGCTTGACGGCACGTAAGTGCACTACTGGGTTCTTGACGAGACCTCCTTTGCCGATCTCCGAACGGTTAGCTTCGAATTGTGGTTTGACCAGTAGGAGGATGTTGCCACCCGGGCGTAAACGCGGAGGTAGCGCTGGGACAATTAATGTGAGCGAAATAAATGCGACATCGACCGTCACGAGATCGAAGTCTGTGAGACCCGGCGGCCAAGGCACAGCCTCGAGTGACCGAGCGTTGACGCGGTCGAGAACAGTGACCCGTGGGTCCTGACGAAGCGACCAGGCGAGCTGTCCGCGGCCAACGTCGAGGGCTACGACCCGCCGTGCTCCTGCACGGAGGAGAACGTCCGTAAAACCACCGGTTGAGGCGCCAATATCAAGCGCATCACGGTTGCTCGCTGATACGCCTAGCTGGGCGATCGCGTGAGCGAGTTTAATCCCACCCCGGCTGACATACGGATGATCTGGTTTGATTAATGTAATGTCGGCGTCGGTTGAAAGCATTGTGCCGGCTTTGGCCGCGACGCCGTTGTCTAGGCGGACCTGCCCGGCCAGAATCATAGAGCGTGCTCGTGTGCGAGAGGTAGCGAGGCCGCGGTCGACGAGAAGTGTATCCAGACGACGCTTCTGTTGTGCAGCGGTCATGTGACGACCGTTTCAGTTGATGCCATGGCCAGCGTGATGGGCCCGTACATTAGCGGGTTCGAGAAACCACCCAATCGACTATCTGCGTGAGCCGGCTTTCGAGGCCCGTCTCTCGCAATGCATCTCGTGCGCGGTTCGCTGCTTCAGCGGCGTGATTTCGAGATGCCTCCACACCATAGAGCGATGGGTAGGTTGGCTTTCCGGCTGCTGCATCTTTCCCGGCCGTCTTGCCAAGGTCAAGTGCTGCGCCCTCAACGTCAAGGATGTCGTCGACAATCTGGAACGCCAGACCCAAATTCTGTGCGTAAATGCGAATCGCGTTCACCGCCGCATCACTTCCCCCTGCGATAATCGCTCCGGAGACGGCCGCTGCTTTGATGAGTGCTCCTGTTTTCCGCTCGTGCATATCCAGAAGTGCAGCAGCATCAAGTTGCGTGGTTGGACCACTGGCTAGCTGTTTGTTGAGACCGCTAGCCTCAAGGTCAATTGCTTGTCCGCCCACCATGCCAGCGGCACCAGCAGCTTCGGCGACGGCCCCAATGGCTCGAAGGCGCCGTCCCATAGCTTCCGCGTCCTCGCGGCTTCCCGTCTTTGCCATTATGGTAAACGCTTCGGTCAAAAGGCCGTCGCCAGACAGGATGGCCAGACCATCACCAAAAATGACGTGCGCCGTCGGTCGGCCACGACGTAATGTGTCGTTATCCATGGCCGGTAGGTCGTCGTGCACTAGTGAATAGGTATGTATCAACTCGATAGCGCAAGCAAACGGCAATGCCAGTGCCCGAGAGGACCCCATAGCAGAAGTTGAGTCAATCGCATCTGCTGCTGCGAGCGTTAGGACCGGACGAAAGCGCTTGCCACCTGCTGTGACGCTATAGCGCATCGCCTTAGCGATGGTGGATGGACATCCTGGAGCTGAGGGCAGTAAGGTTTCCAGTGCCTCGTCTACATCAGCCTTGCAGGCGGAAAAATATTCGGTGAGGTCTGAAAGTGGAGTCACTGGGCAGGCTCGTCCGCGTCTGAATCAGGAGTATTCAGCGAATCAGTCGCATCGCTTAACTCGCCTTGCTCGTTCAGCACCTCGATTTTTTTTTCGGCTTCCTCAAGCCGTTGATGACAAAACCGAGAGAGTTGAACGCCACGCTCGAATAGCTCAAGAGACTTGTCGAGCGACAGGTCGCCCTCTTCCAATGTGCTTACAATCGTTTCCAGCTCGCTAATGGCCGATTCGAAATCCTTAATCTTGGTCTTGCTACTCATAATTTACCCGTTCATTCTTTTGAAGTTCGTATCTCGGTAGATGTGGATGGTCGTTTCATGGTGATTACCTTACAACCCAATTCACCGCGATGAAGAGTGACATGCACTGCGTCACCCTTTTCAACTAAGCTGGCGTCCGACACGATTCCGGTGCGGTCACCGTTCCAGCAAACAGCGTAGCCCCGACCCAAGACTCCTAGGGGGCTCAAGTTTTCAAGTCGGCCGGCAAGTGCCACAAGAGACTCCCGTCGCTCGGAGAGGTGGCGCGTTATTTCACGAGCAAGTCGCCCCTTTGAGAGGGTGAGCCGCGTGGTAATTGCACCCACGGTCCGCCGGAGGTCACGGCCTTCGAGACGCAAGCGGAGTTCGTGATAGCGCCGTTGAACGCGTCCAACAAATCTGCGCGTTGTACGCGAGAGGCCATACGAGAGATCGACGGCCCGACGACCCGTCAACGCAAGGCGGGTAGGCCACGCTGCCAAGCCTGGTCGCTGCTCAAGGGAGCGAACCCGCGCTTGCTTGGAATGAATTCTCATCGACGCACCGTTGCGTAACCGCTCCTGCATCCGGTCAATTTGCGCGCGAAATTCATCCTTTCTGGTTACTACCAGTTCAGCTGCAGCAGACGGGGTAGGTGCTCTGAGATCAGCAGCAAAATCGGCAATGGTGAAATCGGTTTCGTGGCCTACTGCGGAAATGATAGGAATAGTCGACGCAACAATGGCACGCGCAACCACCTCTTCATTGAAGGCCCACAGATCTTCTATGGACCCTCCGCCCCGGCCGACGATAATGACGTCAACGCCACTAAGTTTGGCAATCTGGTTCAGCGCTTGGGCGATGTCGTTACCCGCACCTTCGCCTTGAACGCGCACCGGGCGGATGACTAGGTGCACGTTAGGGTAGCGCCGACCCAGTATGTGGATGATGTCGCGTAGCGCAGCACCATCCATGGATGTAACGATGCCGATTTTTCGGGGCAATGTCGGCAGCGGTCGTTTACTTGACGGCTCGAATAACCCCTCCAACTCAAGACGACGTTTCAGCTGCTCAAAAGCTAATTGAAGCGCGCCGATACCGTGCGGTTCCATATGCTCGCAGACGATTTGGTATTCGCCCTTGGGTTCGTAGACACTCAGGCGACCCCGCACAATCACGCGCATGCCATCATCAGGTGTAAAACGGAGGTGTCTCACTGCCGACCGAAACATCACTCCCTTTAGCTGTGCCTCAGCGTCCTTTAGCGTGAAATAGACATGCCCAGTACGCCAACGCCTGTAGTTTGACAGCTCGCCATCGATCCAGATCTCGCCGTAGGTGGTTTCGAGTAATTCCCGAACTTCAGAGGTTAGTTCGGTGACCGTGAAAATACGGCGCGTTGTTGGTTTGGCTGTTGAGAGCGGTGCCTTACTCAATTGCGGGTCACTAGTTGCATGGGCGGGATCGTCGAACGGAAGGTCAACAAGATCTGCCATTTCACGCTACCGGTTGTGCAGTGAGAGATTCAACATCCTGGAGGTTCAGGCTAAGTCTCGTAATGTTAATGGCTCGTCCCGTTGTGGAATCTGCTGTCACGACAACTGCATGCAGTCTTGGGTCACCAGAGGCTGTTTCGAACCGATTGGGCAGGCCATTAATAAATCGGGAGATTACGGCGCTCTTTTCCACCCCGATGACTGAGTTGTGGGGTCCGGTCATTCCAACATCCGTAATGCAGGCTGTTCCACCCGGCAGTAGCCTGGCATCGGCAGTTTGTACGTGCGTGTGGGTTCCCACCACAACTGTTACCTTGCTGTCGAGGTACCAGCCCATCGCAATTTTCTCTGAGGTTGCCTCTGCGTGGAAGTCCACTAGAACGACTCGGGCGTGGTCATGTGCTAAACGAATTTGGTCCAGGACCACGCTAAAAGGATTGTCAATTGGCTGCATGAAGATCCGGCCCATAATGTTGATCACGGCCACGGGTTCTCCGGCCGCCGTTGTAACTGTGCAGAGTCCGCCGCCAGGGGTCCCGGCAGGGTAGTTGGCCGGTCGGATCAGCCTGGGTTCAATTTCTATATAGTCGAAGACTTCCTTTTTGTCCCAGATGTGGTTGCCTGAGGTCATTACGTCCACGCCGAGAGCGACCAGCGATTCACCGATTTCCCGTGTGATGCCGAAACCGCCAGCCGCATTCTCCACGTTGGCTATAACTAGGTCGATTTCATGCTGAGCGACGATCGCACGTAGGCCGCGCTTGACGATCTCACGCCCAGGTTTACCCACGATGTCCCCGATAAAGAGCAGCCTCATGAAGAATTGCCTAACCCATTATAGCTTCGGTGCAACCGGGAGACTGTTGTCTGATGTGTCAACTTTATCCAAAAGTAAACAAATACGTTATCAGTCAGGATGAAGGTTGTCGGCATTGGGCGGGCGATGCTGAATTTGGTCGAGAAGCCGAGGTGTTTGATGGAGAAATTGTGAACGCCACAGAATGCCGACTGGGGCCCCGTCAGTTTCGGGAATGGATGGCGCTACTGCGCGATTTCGGATACCCTGTTGGGTTATGGATGAGACACCTGAGGTTCCAGTGACTGAAGAGTCCGTCGTTGAGGCCGTTACCCCCGAACCACGGAAGATGCCAGAAATTCAGAGCCGTTTTCTCTATGTCGATGTATCAGCTAAACGCGCCAAGCAGCTTCGTCGTGGTGCGCTTCCGCGTTTAGCGCACCTTCGGCCGGATCCCGAAACGGGTGCGCGGGTTGATACAGACGTCAGGTTGGAGCGGGTGGCGATGCAGGAAGTCAAGGAGGGGAGAATCGTTTTCGAACTGCCTGACCAGGCCGTTGAAGAAAAGGCCACGAAGTGAATTCTCCCGAGGTTATGGATCTGGTTATTGGGGCCCTGCAGGGTCTTGGCGCCACGACTGGGTTCTTACTTGCACTCTTCATTGGGTTTTGCGTTGTGCTAGGTTTTCCAAAATTGCGGCAGGGTAGTCGGAAGACCTTGGTTATCAGGAACCTCGCTGACTTGGATGGCACCTTCAAGTATCTTCCACCAGATGCCCCGCGTGGTCCCGCCGACCAGTTAAAAACCCCTGAACTTTTGGAGCAAGCGGACCGTAAGGACTGAGGCTCCGCTCGGTTACGTCATCAGGGTTTTCTCTTATCAACCGTTGTCTTCTCAGATGCTCGGTGTTTCTTTCCACCATCCGTTGTTTCGTTCATAGGCTCTGGCGATTTTGAGGAGCCCACCTTCATCGAATGCTCGGCCCACGAGTTGAACGCCGACTGGTAACCGTTCTTGCGTAAAGCCAGCTGGAACGCTGATTGCTGGAAGCCCCGCGAGATTGGCACTTACCGTGAATATGTCGAGCAGGTACATTTGTAACGGATCCTTGATTTTCTCCCCAAGCGTGAACGCTGGGACTGGACTCGTTGGCATGATTACAGCGTCAACACTATCGAACGCTTGCTCGTAATCGCGAAGGATCAGAGTCCGCACCTGTTGAGCTTTTAGGTAGTAAGCATCGTAATAACCGGCACTGAGTGCGTAGGTGCCGAGCATGATCCGACGTTTCACTTCTTCGCCAAATCCTTCGCTACGCGTTTGATCGTACATTGCCCGCAGAGTCGTAGATGTTGGGTCAAGCTCAGCACGGTGGGTATAGCGGACACCATCGTAACGGGCAAGATTTGAGCTGGCCTCGGCTGTGGCGAGAAGGTAATAGACCGGAATCGCATACTGCGCGTGAGGAAGCGTGATGTCTGAGACCGTCGCTCCGGTTGATTGGAACACCTCCACCGCGGCGCTGAAGGCCTGGCTGACTTCGGGGTCGATGCCGGAGTCGAGCAGTGCGGATGGTACACCCAGTCGTACGCCTCGCAAATCTGCATCGAGGTTCTCAGTGTAGTGAGGGACCTGTTGAGGCGCCGTCGTCGCATCGCGGGGGTCGGGACCGGCGATTACCTCAAGTAAAAGTGCTGCGTCACGCACGGTGAGTGTGAGAGGGCCAACCTGGTCTAGAGATGAGGCGAAAGCGAGTAGCCCGTACCGCGAGACCCGCCCGTAGGTCGGCTTGAGCCCGACCACGCCGCAAAGTGCCGCTGGTTGCCGGATTGACCCACCAGTATCCGACCCGAGGGCACCAGGTACTAACCGAGCTGAGACGGCGGCGGCCGACCCGCCACTTGACCCACCTGGGCTCCGGGTAAGGTTCCACGGGTTCTTCACAGGACCAAAAGCTGAATTCTCATTAGAGGAACCCATGCCGAATTCGTCGCAGTTCGTTTTACCGAGCACGATTGCCCCGGCCGCTTCAAGCCGAGAGACTGCCGTCGCATCGTAGGGCGGGACGAAATTTTCGAGAATGCGTGAGGAAGCGGTCGTTGGCACACCACGTGTGCAGAGGTTGTCCTTTATAGCGATGGGTACGCCGAGAAGCGGGCGTGGGTCACCCGCTGTTCTTGACCGGTCAACGGCTGCAGCACGTTCGAGTGCCTGCTCATGCGTTACGTTATTGAACGCGTTCAGCGAACCGTCTACCGCGGCGATCCGCTCAAGATATTCTGAACAGATATTCGTTGACGTTATCTCACCCGCGGCGATCGCATCACGTATCTCGACCAAGGTTTGAGCCGTTGCTGTCATTCGATGACCTTCGGAACCTTAAAGAAGCCTTCGTCGGACGTGCCGTCAGGTGCATTGGCGAGGGCTTCATCTCGAGACAGGGACTCTTGGACTTCGTCATTACGGAATGCTTCATGTCGAGAGAGCACGTGCGTGGTAGGCGACGCGTTTGTCGTATCGATCGCCTGCAGGGTCTCAGCGTAGGTCAATATGTCCGCCAATTGTCGGGCAAATGTTTCTTTCTCCGCTTCGGATAGTTCCAAATGGGCGAGGCTCGCGATTCTTTCGACGTCGCTCTTGGTTAGACGTGAGGACATGGAGTTCACTCCACCTACAATATGAACAGTTGTCGGAGAAACTGTAGGCCGATTAAGAGGGCCATCGGAGACAGGTCTAGGCCGCCCATAGATGGAAGCACGCGGCGGATTGGCCTGAGCACGGGTTCGGTCAGCGCGCTTACCAGTTGAACCACTGGGTGATTTGGTGGCAGTTTCGTCCACGACACGATGACCGCGCCCACGATAACCAACGAGTACAGATCCAAGATAGTTCCCAGTATCAAGACTTCTTCTCCTTACTGTCGGTGGCGTCGATAAATTGACGCAGGGTGTTCAAGTTCTTCAAGTCAGCCGGGTCCACTTCTGTGGGTTTACCGGGCTGTCGTTGTTCTTTTGGTGTTTCCAGTACCATCGGCAGGTGAGCCAGTTGTGGATCTTTCAGTAGTCTCCCGAATGCCTCTAGCCCGACCCAGCCCTCGCCGATGTGTTCGTGGCGGTCCCGACGGCTACCGCAAGGATGTTTTGAGTCGTTCAGGTGAAGCAACTGCAACCTATCCAGTCCGACGTACGTTTCGAAGTCTTCGAAGGTTCGTGAGTAGCCGTCTGCCGTGGCAATGTTGTAGCCGGCTGCAAGAAGATGACAGGTGTCGAGACAGACGCCGAGACGTTTCTTGGCGGACGTTCCGTTGATGATTGTCGCTAGGTGTTCGAATCGGTGCCCAAGGTTCGTACCCTGCCCAGCGGTGTGTTCCAAAAGGAGCAGCGTTCCTTTTTCCCGATCTGCAAAGACTTCGTCGATGGCCTCGGCGACGAGATGGAGACCGCTTTCTTCCGTGCCGGTTGTGTATGAGCCAGGATGCAGTACAACTCCCAATAGGCCGAGTGCATCTCCACGATCTAATTCGTCTGTGAGAGCGTTGATTGAGCGTTGTCGTAGCGCAGGGTTAGGAGCCGCAAGGTTGATGAGATAACTCGCATGCGCGACGATTGGGGTAATGTCGAGGTCGTGAGCGGTCGCTCGAAACGCGGTAACCTCGTCTGCAGGCAGTGGCCGCGCACGCCATTGACTTGCGGACTTGGTAAAGATCTGCAAAGTGTTGCAGTTAGCAGCCTGTGCCCGCTCTACGGCACGAGGCAGGCCACCTGCGATCGACATATGGGCACCGAGACGGGGCATGGTCGTTCGAGGAAGCTAATATACCATCAAGAATGAGGGCCATACGTATGATCAACAGTGTCACCCAGTATGGTGGCGACCACGGAGGTGCCGCCTGACCGTTCCGCCCAAGAATCCGGAGCTAATGTCCGTGTATTTGGTGCCTACCAGTAACGGACGATACGCGCTTTACTACGAAGCGAATGAGGTCGAGGCAGAGCAGGAGGATGAGCGGCCTCGCGGCTTTCTGCGTCGATGGTTCGAAGAGTTGCGTGCTCACGTTAAGGAGGCGGAACTTGAGATTGCTAGCGGCCGGGCACAGCCCGGCCCCTCATCGGCGTCGTGGTTATACAGAGGCGCTAGGTGGCTTCGCCGACGTTTGTTTCGCTGGATGGCCGTTTTTGTCGCAGAGCAGCGATTATTGTGGCAGCTTCGTCAGCGAGCGACGTCACGATTATTACACCCTGATGACCTCGGGTCTGATAGGGCCCACGACGTAATGCGGCGGCTCCTAAAACGCGACGGCGATCGTCATCTGTTCTGGCTGGTTTTGGATGCCATCGGATGGGCGGTAACGGGCCCGCTTCTTTTTTTTATTCCTGGGCCTAACCTGGTTGCCTATTACTTTGCTGTCCGCTGCTTCGGTCACTATTTCTCACTTCGTGGCGCGCGGCGAGGGCGCTCCAAAGTGCGATGGCAGGGCGTTGCATCGGCACCGCTTACCCGCCTGCGCAACATCTTGGACCTCGATCCCATGAGTCGTAACCAGCGCATACACGAGGTATCACTGGCACTTGGTCTTGAAGGGCTTCCGTGGTTTATTGAACGGAGGGTCCTGCGCTCTACCCGATAAGCGACAAGAGCACGCGTGCTATACTGCCGGCGTCTCGGCTCAGTCTCTTCACGTTTTGTATTCATGTCCACGCCAGTTGATAAGCCATCCATTCCTTGGATGGTGATGCGCGTGTTGTGCCTCGTAAGTCTCTGCTGTGCTTCACCGCTTTCCGCTCAGAATGGCGACCCTTCTGATGATGCGGGCGTCCGTGTTTTCACCGGCTACCGCTTTCATTTGAACGCCGTTGCTCTTCTTGACGATGATGAACGATTCAATTGGGATGCTGACTACGGTGGGGATATCGATGTAGTTGATTTTGGGGTTGGACGATTCATTTTCCTCGCGAACTTCGAAGCGATTCTTGGAGAACAGTTTCGGCGCTTCGACGTAAACCAAGGAAACTACATTCTCGACGGCACGATCACCTATCGTCTTGGGTCAACCGAGATTGGTGGTACGTTCCACCACATTTCACGTCATCTTAGCGATCGACGTAAGCGTTTTCCGATCGATTGGAACATGGTGGGCATGCAGGTGTGGCACCGCGTCGATATTGACAAAGTACATCTTGATCTAGGAGCCCGCGCGTATGGAACAACTAAACGTTCGTTTGTTGACTATACAGGTGAATTTGGTGGCCATGCGCGCCTCCGATATCGGCTCAAGGAGCGTCTCTCTCTGATCGCTTCTGCGGATGCTGTACACATGCGCACCGACACAAGTGTCGCTGGTCGTAGTGGGATTAGCGGAGGGTCGATTGAGGGAGGTTTACGTTTTGACCGCGATGCTGTCGCACTCGAACTATTTGTTGCCCTTGAGAAGCGCGTCGATGCTGCCCCGCTCGATCGACTGCCCCGAACGTGGGGCATGGCCGGCTTTCGCCTTCTTAGTCGGGACTAAGTTCTTGCACCTGCGAACGGAATCCAGGGTATGACTGTGCGATAATCGAACCAATAGTGATGAAGAGACGGTTGTCTACATGCGTCGCTGTTGTTGCGATCATCGGTGTCGGTGTCTTGACGGCGGCCACGCGCCCACCAAAGTTGCAGTATGAGATAACGACTTTGCCCAACGGGTTGACTGTCGTGCTTTCTGAGGACCATTCGACTCCGATTGTTCACGTGGAACTTTGGTATCACGTCGGCTCAAAGAACGAACAGCCTGGGCTAACCGGTTTTGCCCACCTATTTGAACACCTTATGTTTAACGGTTCGAAGAATGTCGAAGCTGAGCAGCACACGTCGATGGTCTCTAGTGTTGGCGGACGGAGCAACGCCTACACCACCGAAGACGCTACGGTTTTTTGGGAAACGGTACCTGCACACTACCTGCCGCTTGTGTTGTGGATGGAGGCCGACCGAATGGCGAGCCTCAAAGTGGATGAAGAAGCATTGGTCTCCGAACGTCAAATCGTTAAAGAAGAACGACGGATGCGTGTGGATAACCAACCGTTTGGCCGGTTATCGGAAATTATTTACGACCAGGCTTATTCCGTGCATCCGTATAAACATTCAACCATTGGAAGCATGGCGGATCTCGAGGCGGCATCGATAGGGGATGTGCGAAGCTTTTATGAGACTTACTACGTGCCGAGTAATGCCACCCTTGTAGTTGTGGGTGATTTCCAATCTTCGGCAGCGCTTGATCTAGTGACGCAGTATTTTGGGCGGGTGCCAGCTGCTAAACAAGCCGTTCCGCGTGACATCCCCCAGGAGCCGCCGTGGGAGCACGAGCGCCGAGTGGTACTTGAGGAATCGTGGCCGCTAGCTGCCGTTGTGGTGGTGCATAAGATTCCGTTCGATGGCCATCCTGATTCCTATCCGCTTCACTTCGCGTCGAAGATTCTCTCGGATGGCCAGAGTTCGCGGATCTATCGGAGGCTTGTCTATGATGACCAACTCGCCTTGGCGGCGTTCGGCCAGGGTGAAATTGTCGAGGACCCGAGCCTATTTTATGCCGTTGCGTTGGTTCAACCCGATCGTCCTTCGGCCGCAGCGGAGCGGGCGCTTCGGGAGGAGCTTGACTTACTCAAAACGGAGTTGGTTTCACCGCGAGAGTTAGAACGTGTTAAGAACCAGTTCGCTCGTGACTACATTCTCGGACGGACGTCGAATCAGCAAAAGGCGATGCATCTTGCGCATGCCGCGGTCATTCATGACGATATCACCACGGCTGATGGCGAATTCGACATCTTTATGAACATTACAGCTGAGGACGTGCAACGCGTTGCACAGACCTATTTTACTGACGACAATCGCCTGATCCTCACGATCATGCCTCGGGAGGTCTTCCCTGGGGGCGTCCATTGATAACGGTGAGTCGGGGCGCACGAGCGGTAAACAGGCTTGCTACGGGCGCCGCGTGTCTCTTGCTTCCGGTCACGGTCATTGCACAGACTCCCACCGAGTGGCCGGTGGAATCCCCTCCGGCGCCGTTGGCGCAGACAGAAGTCCAGTTTCCCCCGTATGAGGTGCGCACGCTCGACAATGGCATGCGCGTTGTGGTCGTACTGCATCACGAACAACCTGTTGTGAGCGTCCGGCTTCTCGTGGGCGCCGGTACGGCGCATGAGCCGGCTGGTAAGTCGGGTTTAGCGAGTCTCCTCGGAGCGTTGCTCGACCAGGGTACAACCAGTCGAACGGCGCAGGATATTGCCGAAACCATCGATACAATCGGTGGGTCAATAGGTGTGGGTGCAGGTAGCGACCTCACTTTCGTGAACGCAGTTGTCATGAACGACAGCTTCGATTTGGTGATGGAAATCGTGAGTGACCTTATCCGGCACCCGGCATTCGCTGTTGAGGAAATTGAGCGACAACGGCGACAAATTGTATCCGGGCTGCAGGTGGGTTTAGAGGATCCCGACTATCTGGCCAGTATTGTGTTCGATCGTCTTGTTTACGGATTCCATCCGTACGGTCGACCACAGTCGGGAACGCTCGAGTCACTTCCGACGATTACCTCGGACGATCTCCATGCGTTTCACGAGACTTACTTCGCGCCGAACAACAGCATTCTGGCAATCGTCGGCGACCTCACCGCAGATACCGCTTTCAATACGACTGAGCGCATCTTCGGGGACTGGCCCCTGAGGCCAATCGAGCCTCTTCGGCTGAGCGAGCCGCCGCCAGCGACGCGGCGGCTCATCGTGGTGGATAAACCTGGAGCGGTACAGACTGAGATTCGCCTGGGTCACGTAGGAGTAGCACGGAAGCATCCTGATTACTTGCCTCTTGAGATGGCGATTCGGGTGCTCGGTGGGGAGGGAAGTAACCGACTGCACCGCGTGCTGCGGAGTGACCGTGGACTGACTTATGGCGCAGAAGCGTCCATGCATACCCTGCAGTTTATCGGTGATGTCGAGGCTCAGACCGCTACGCGAACTGAGACGACGGTTGAGGCGCTCGGCTTAATGATCGAGGAGTTCCGGCGGTTGCGGCAGGAGCGGATCGGTGTGCGTGAACTGTCTGGGGTTCAGGCTTACATGTCTGGCAGTTTCCCGTTGGAACTCGAAACACCCGACGCCATCGCATTGCGAGTTTTAAATGTAGTGTTTTATGGTTTAGACCTTGGTGAATTGGCGACCTACCGGGAACGCGTCGGGGCTGTAACGGTGAATGACATCCAACGCGTGTCTCGAAAATTTCTGACGCCGGATCGGCTGTCCATCGTGCTTGTCGGCGATGCGTCTGAGTTCATTGATGACCTAGCCATCGCCGGATTTACAGACATCGAGCGGGTACCGGTGACCGACCTTGACCTGTCATCGACCGGGTTGACCCGCAGTGGTTCGAGTTTATCAAGATAAGTCGACGCTCATCCTTGCGGCTTATCGCGCCTACTTTAGTGTCCGTATGATGCCAAGCGGTGTCCCACGGTGACCCTCTCATGACCAAGATGCTGATTTCGTGTGGTGAAGTGTCAGGCGATATCTATGCCGGTGCGCTGACGTCAGAGCTCGTCAAGCTCGATTCCCGAGTGCAGGTCTTTGGTCTTGGTGGCGATCAGATGGCAGCAGCTGGCGCCCGTCTTATTGGTCACTATCGTGGCCTAAGCGTAACGGGCTTGAGCGAGGCTCTGGCTGTCCTCCCGCGATCACTAGTGATGTATCGACGGCTGGTCGACACCATGAAGAAGAACCGACCGGATGTTCTAGTGACGGTCGATTTCCCGGACTTTAATTTCAGGTTGGCGGCGGCCGCTCGTCGGCTTGGGATACCGGTCGTTTACTATGTGAGTCCCCAGGTTTGGGCTTGGCGTCGTGGACGGCTACGGACGCTCAAGCAACTTGTGGATCGCATGCTTGTCATTTTTCCATTCGAGGAAGAGGTCTATCGAAATGCTGGTATTCCCGTCGAGTTCGTTGGCCACCCACTCGTCGACTTGGCGGAATCAAGAACAGCGAGAACAACGTTACTTCTCGAGTTGGGTCTTGCACCAAGGGCACCAACCGTTACTTTACTTCCCGGTAGTCGGCCTAATGAGGTGAGGCGCCTGTTACCAATCTTGTTCGAGGCGGCCAGAATAACTGCGACACGCGTACCGGAAGTGCAGTTTATTCTTGCTCGAGCACCCAATCTCGAAGACTCGTTGTTCAGTTCGTTGATGGGTCGGCGTGAACCCTGGTGTCCTGCGGTCATTGAAGCACGGACTGACGATGCCCTGTCGGCCGCTGACGTAGTTGCAACCGCTTCAGGCACCGCTACGGTTCAGGCGGCGATTCACGGTCGGCCGATGGTCATTGTTTACCGCGTATCGCCACTGACTTATGCAATCGGTCGACGATTCGTACAGGTGGATAATTACGGCATGGTAAATCTGATTGCTGGCGGACCGATTGTGCCCGAGTTGATTCAGGAGCGCTGCACAGCCAGCGCGGTCGCTGAAGAAATTGTTGGCTACCTCACCGATCACGATCGGATGAATCAAACGAAGGCATCGCTGCAAATTGTGCGGGAGCGCCTTGGTGGTTCGGGTGCGAGCCACCGTGCTGCACAAGCGGTGTTAAAGGTAGCGTCGGGGTCGAGATGATAGTAATGGTGGGAAGGAGGACGAGGCCAGCGTGAAGAACTCATTTGAAACGTTCGCTGACTTGACCATAAGTGGCCAGTCCAGTCGTTATTGCAGTCTAGCCAAGCTCGAGCAAGCGGGATTTCCCTCTGTGTCCCATCTGCCATATTCACTCAAGATTCTCTTGGAGAATCTTTTGCGGCACGAGGACGGTAGAGCGGTGACTGGAGACGATATTGCTGCCCTCGCACAATGGGACCCAGCCGGTGGAGTAGTAGAGGACATTGCGTTCAGTCCGGCACGGGTGCTACTGCAGGACTTCACGGGGGTACCGGCAGTCGTCGATCTTGCCGCGATCCGTGACGGAGTAGCCAAGCTTGGCGGTGACCCAAGATGTGTTAATCCACTACAGCCGGTTGAGCTTGTGATCGATCACTCCGTCCAAGTCGACTATTTTGGACGACCCGATGCATTGTTATTGAATGCTGAGCTTGAATATCAGCGCAACCGTGAGCGATATGCATTCCTCCGATGGGGACAGAACGCGTTCGGAAACTTCCAAGTCGTGCCGCCAGAAA